>NZ_JBSHDN010000289.1:0-6170 GCF_053616335.1 Nocardiopsis sp. NPDC055824 | reverse complement strand
GGGGGGGCGCCTGCGGCGCGGGGGGGGTGCGGCTGGGGGCCGGGGGGCGCCCGGGGGGGGGCGCGGGGGCGGTGCCGACCGGGCGCCGGTCAGGCGAGCGGCACCGTGACCCGTGCGGGGGCGTCCTCGGGGGAGGTCACGTCCACCCGGTCCCCGAGGGCGCTCTCGCTCGTGTAGCGGGCGTCCCGGCTGTCGACCACGACCGCCAGCCGGTGCCCGGCCGGGACGTCCCAGACGACCGGTTCCAGCTCGGCGGTGACCGTCACCGGCTCGCCCGGGACGGCGCCGCGCAGGGTGTGGGGGGTGTGGGAGATCAGCGAACCGGCCCCGTTGCCGTCGACGGCGTAGAGGTGGAGGAAGACCGACTGGTCCTCCGCGGTCGGGGTGAACGTGAACGTCGCCTCGGGGGTGCCCGCCACGCGCACCCCGTCCGGGTAGGCGGGGCTGGTCCACACGGCCGCGCGGTAGCGGTCCACCGTCGGCAGCAGGACCCCGGTCGGGATGTCGAAGAACTGCTGGAGCGCGCCGGAGAGCAGGACGGTGCCGCTCTCCGCCGGTGTGCCGATCCCGGTCCGGAAGCGGTAGTCCCACCCCGTGGCCGGCTCCGTCCCCATGGCGCCGCTGCTCTGCCAGCGGAACCAGTCGCCGCTCGGCTCGGCCAGGTAGTACTCGTCGGAGCCGCCGGTCACCGAGGGCCAGTCGGGGTGGGAGGTCCACCCGCCGCTCCCGTTGTTGGGCCTGACGTGCACGGGGCCGTCGGCGTCCACCTCGTTCTCCTGTCCCCGGAGGTGGTGGTCGAACCAGTCGCCGAGGGACTCCCACACCTCGTCGGGCAGGCCGAGCGCCCCGAACGCCTCCTGCGTGGCGTGGTCGCCGGGGGCGAGCATCAGGCGCTTGGGGCCCTCCAGCTCCTCGTAGAAGTCGGTGACGTGGCCGACGGGGAAGATGCCGTCGTTCCAGGCGTGCGCCATCATCACGGCCGTGCCGTTGGCGTTGAGCGCGTCGACCTTGGTGGCGGCGGAGCGGTCCGGGGCCAGGTCGAGGGCGGGTCGGATGTTGCCGCGCCTGTACTCCTCCTCCATCTCCGACAGGTCCTCGCCGGGGCGGCCCGTGAGGTTGCCCGCCAGCAGGAGCAGCTCGGCCGCCTGCCTGTTGACGGTCTCGTCGGGGTACAGGGAGGCGGCCAGGTCGGCCCATCCGCTCAGGGACGCCACGGCCCTGACCCGGTCGTCCTCGGCGGCGGTCAGCAGGCTGATGCCGCCCCCGTAGGAGATCCCGGCCATGCCGATGCGGTCGGGGTCGGCCTCGGTGTTCTCCAGGGCCCAGTCGATGACGGCGCCGGCGTCGGCGCGGTCGTCGGGGCCGGCGACCTCGATCTCCCCTCCGGAGTCCAGGAAGCCGCGCGAGGTGTAGGCGACGACCTGGTAGCCGGACTCCATGGCGAGCCTGGCCGCCGCCCCGACGTAGATGATCTGGGGCGTCCCCCAGGCGGAGGGCATCACGAGGAGGGGGTGGGGGCCCTCGACACCGGTCGGTGTGATGACCTTCGCGCTCAGCTCGGTGCCGTCGTGGCTGACGATCGTCTCGTAGGAGACGGAGGCGCCCACGGCGGCGGAGGCGGGCGCGGGGTGGAGGACGGCGGCGGCGAGGACCGCCGCGATCGCGCAGGACAGCAGGCGGGCGGGTCCTCGCGCGGCGGTCGGGGCCGGGGGGCCTCCGTCCTCCGGCGGTGCGGGACGGGGGGCGCTTCTCACAGGGCGCATGGGGGGACCTCGGGGGTGAGGGGGACGGGGGAGGGCCGATGGGTCCTCGCGCCGTGTCGCCATCGGGAGGCCGGTGTCCGCGGGCGCCGAGGGGGTGATCGGCGCCTCACGCAACCGTGAGGTAACTTACTCACGGGTTAAGTTAGGCCAACCCGCACGCGTTGTAAAGACCCGGTGACTCCGGGGTCCGCCGGGCGGCGCCCGCGCGGCCCGTCCGGGGTTGTCCACAGGCACCTCCGGAGGCCCGCCCGGTGCGGGACAATGGAGCCGTGCGAGAAGAACAGCAGCGAACAGTAGTGATCCTCGGCTCCACGGGCTCGATCGGGACCCAGGCCGTGGACATCGTCCAGCGCAACCCCGACCGCTTCCGCGTGGTGGGCCTGGCCGCGGGCGGCGGAAGGGCCGACCTGCTCGCCAAGCAGGCGGCCGAGCTCGACGTGCCGCTGGTCGCGGTCGCCGACCCCGGGCGGGCCGCCGACCTCTCGCGCTCCCTCGCCGAGCACGGCAGCCGGGCCGCCGTCCTGGTCGGCGCCGAGGGCGTGGCGGAGCTCGCCGGGAGCCCCTGCGACGTCGTGCTCAACGGCATCACGGGCGCCCTGGGCCTGGAGTCCACCCTGGCCGCGCTGCGCGCGGGCACCACCCTCGCCCTGGCCAACAAGGAGTCCCTCATCATCGGCGGGCCGCTGGTGCGCGACCTCGCCAGGCCCGGCCAGATCGTCCCGGTCGACTCCGAGCACTTCGCCATCGCCCAGTGCTTCCCGTACCTGCCCGAGGGGCAGCTCGCCAGTCCGGCGCAGGGCCACGTGCACGCCCGCCGCGACGAGGTCAGCCGCCTGGTCGTCACCGCGAGCGGGGGCCCGTTCCGGGGCCGCGACCGCGACGGGCTGGCCGGCGTCACACCGGCCGAGGCGCTCGACCACCCCACCTGGAGCATGGGGCCGGTCATCACCGTCAACTCCGCCACCCTGGTCAACAAGGGGCTGGAGGTCATCGAGGCCAGCCTGCTGTTCGACATGCCCTTCGACAGGATCGACGTCGTCGTCCACCCGCAGTCGATCGTCCACTCGATGGTCGAGTACGTCGACGGCTCCACCATCGCCAAGGCGAGCCCGCCCAGCATGATGATCCCCATCGCCTACGGGCTCGGCGCGCCCGACCGGGTCCCGGGCGCCGCCCCCGGCATGGACTGGACCCGGGCCCAGACCTGGACCTTCGAGCCGCTGGACCACGAGGCCTTCCCCGCCGTCAGGCTCGCCTGCGAGGTCGGCGCCGCGGGAGGCACCGCCCCCGCGGTGTACAACGCCGCCAACGAGGAGGCCGTCGACGCCTTCCTCCGCGGAAACCTCGCGTTCCCGTCCATCATGGACACCGTCTCCCGGGTAGTCTCGGAGCACCGGCGAACGGACCGCCCCGGGGGAGCGTCGCACCAGAGCGTGGGACTGAGCCTGGACGACGTGTACGCCGCCGACGCCTGGGCCCGCACACGTGCGCGCGAGCTTCTCGCGCGCCAGGCCTGACACCGCCTAGAGGAGAGTTGCATGGTCGCCCTGATGACCGTGGTCGGGATCGTCCTGTTCGTCTTCGGGCTGTTGTTCTCGATCGCCTGGCACGAGCTGGGCCACCTCTCCACCGCCAAGATGTTCGGGATCAAGTGCACCGAGTACATGGTGGGCTTCGGCAGGACCCTGTGGTCCTTCCGGCGGGGCGACACCGAGTACGGGATCAAGGCGGTGCCGCTGGGCGGCTTCGTGCGCATGGTCGGCATGCTCCCGCCGTCGCGCCGGAGCGCTGACGGCGGCTCGCGCAAGCTGTCCCGCTGGCGCGCCATGGCCGAGGACGCCCGTGAGGCCTCCTACGTCGAACTCTCCCCGCAGGACCAGGACCGGCAGTTCTACCAGCGGGCGCCGTGGAAGCGGCTCATCGTGATGTTCGCCGGCCCCGGCATGAACGTGGTCCTCGCCGCGATCCTGCTCGCGGTCCTGTTCATGGGCATCGGCGTCCCGAGGAGCACCACCGAGATCGGGCTCGTCAACGAGTGCATGGTCCCGGTCGGCAGCTCCGTCACCGACTGCACCGACGTGCCGCCCACCCCGGCGGCCGAGGCCGGGATGCTGCCCGGCGACGTCATCGTCTCCGTCGGGGGCGAGTCCACCCCGGACTGGAACACCGCCAACCGGCAGATCCGCGAGTCCCTCGGCAGCACCGAGGTCGTGGTCGAGCGCGACGGCGAGCGCGTCCCGCTCGACGTCGACGTCGTCGAGAACGAGCTCCCGGCCCGCGACGCCGAGGGCGAGATCCTCTACGAGACCGACGCCGACGGCGAGCCCGTGTACGACGCGGACGGCTACCGGGTCTACCAGACCGAGACCGTGGGCTTCCTCGGCATCGTCTTCGCCCAGGAGCGCGCCCCGCTCACCGTCGGCGAGTCCGCCGCCGAGATGGGCACCATGATGGTCGGCGTGGGCGAGGCGCTCATCTCCCTGCCCAGCAAGGTCCCGGAGGTGTTCGCCGCCGCGTTCCTCGGGGAGGAGCGCAACCAGGACTCCCCGGTGGGCATCGTCGGCATCTCCCGCATCGGCGGCGAGATCATGGCCCAGGGCCTGCCCGTCGCGGACACCGCGGCGATCATGCTCCAGATCCTGGCCGGTGTGAACCTGTTCCTGTTCGCCTTCAACATGCTCCCGATCCTGCCGCTGGACGGCGGCCACATGGCCGGCGCCCTCTGGGAGTGGCTCAAGCGCGGCTGGGCCAAGCTGTTCCGACGACCCGAGCCCGCCCCGGTGGACGTGGCGATGCTGACACCGGTCGCCTACGTCGTGGTGGCGTGCTTCCTCGTGTTCAGCGTGGTCCTGCTCGTCGCCGACCTGTTCAACCCGGTCAGACTCTTCGGCTGACGCACACCTGCGCGACGGCGGGCGGACGGCCGGCCGACACCGGCCGTCCACCCCGGTCGCGGGGCGGTTCCGGCGTGACGCCGACCACCCCCGGAGGCCGGTAATCTTCAGCTGGCGCACCGGTTCCGCGCTTCGCGAGGGGCGCCCTTCCACGGGCGGGTAACCTGGAGATCGCGATCCGGGAACGACGGTGCAGCGGAGGCAGCCGCGCGAGGTGACCCCGGACGCGGCGCCGCGCGCTCGCCGGACGCCCTTTCCCGATAACCGACGAATCAAGTGCCGCCCCCCTCCGGCGGCAGACGAGGTGAATCAAGCGTGACCGTCGATCTCGGTATTCCCGCCACCCCGCCGCGCCCGCTGGCGACCCGGCGCAAGACGCGGCAGATCATGGTCGGAAACGTCCCTGTCGGCGGGGACGCCCCGGTGTCCGTCCAGTCGATGACGACCACCCGTACCTCCGACATCAACGCGACGCTCCAGCAGATCGCGGAGCTCACCGCCTCCGGCTGCCAGATCGTCCGCGTGGCCGTGCCCACCAACGACGACGCCGACGCGCTCCCGATCATCGCGAAGAAGTCGCAGATCCCGGTGATCGCCGACATCCACTTCCAGCCCAAGTACGTGTTCCAGGCGATCGACGCCGGCTGCGCCGCCGTGCGCGTGAACCCGGGCAACATCAAGAAGTTCGACGACAAGGTCGCCGAGATCGCGCGGGCCGCCAACGAGGCGGGCACCCCGATCCGCATCGGCGTCAACGCCGGTTCGCTGGACAAGCGCCTGCTCCAGAAGTACGGCAAGGCCACCCCGGAGGCCCTCGTCGAGTCGGCGCTGTGGGAGTGCTCCCTCTTCGAGGAGCACGGCTTCCGCGACATCAAGATCTCGGTCAAGCACAACGACCCCGTGGTCATGGTCAACGCCTACCGCCAGCTGGCCTCCGCCTGCGACTACCCGCTGCACCTGGGCGTCACCGAGGCCGGCCCCGCGTTCCAGGGCACCATCAAGTCCGCGGTCGCCTTCGGGGCGCTGCTGTCCGAGGGCATCGGCGACACCATCCGCGTGTCCCTCTCCGCGCCTCCCGCCGAGGAGGTCAAGGTCGGCGCCCAGATCCTGGAGTCGCTGGGGCTGCGCGAGCGCGGCCTGGAGATCGTCTCCTGCCCGAGCTGCGGCCGGGCCCAGGTGGACGTCTACACGCTCGCGGAGGAGGTCACCGCCGGCCTGGAGGGCATGGAGGTGCCGCTGCGCGTGGCCGTCATGGGCTGCGTCGTCAACGGGCCCGGCGAGGCCCGCGAGGCCGACCTGGGCGTGGCCTCCGGCAACGGCAAGGGCCAGATCTTCGTCAAGGGCGAGGTCATCAAGACCGTGCCCGAGTCCCAGATCGTGGAGACCCTCATCGAGGAGGCCATGCGCATCGCCGAGGAGATGGGCGAGGCCGGGGCCGAGTCCGGCCGGCCGACCGTCGCCGTGGCGGGCTGACCCGGATCTTCCGACGACGGCCGCGCCGCACCCCAGGGGG
>NZ_JBSHDN010000288.1:0-6243 GCF_053616335.1 Nocardiopsis sp. NPDC055824 | reverse complement strand
CGGGGGCCGGTTTCCCCGGCCCCGGCGGTCGCGGGGTCGGCCGTGAGGGACGGGGAGATGGCCGGAACCGGTCAGGCGTTCCGCTCCTCCCCGGCCGCGGAGCCCTCGGAGACGGAGACCTCGGCCGGGGGCGCGGCGGCGGGCTCGCAGCGCGCGCGGAGGCTGCGGCGCCGGCGCGCCTCGCGCAGCGAGACCCCGACGATGCGCGCGGCGGTGAGGCCGGCGACCACGGCGAGCGGGAGGACGAGCATGGTCACCGGCTGGCGGATGCCGTGGAAGCGCGCCCCGGCCTCGTCGAGGACGATGAACCCCGCGGGCCGTGCGCGCACGAACCCGCCGCCGCCCGCGCCGTCCCCTCCCGCGGCGAACAGGCGGCTGGAACCGCCGCCCAAGCTGGTGAGGGACGTGATCCTCGCGACCGGGACGACCGTGGAACCCCCCGACACCACCGGGTCGCCGAAGACTGTCGCGGACCTGGCCGCGGCCCCGGTGCTCCGGACCAGGTCGGACAGGACGGACAGCGCGGGGCTGGTGCGGCGGCCGGAGGCCGCCTCGCGGATGCGGCTGCTGACGTTTTCCGGCATGGCCTCTGGTCCTCTCGGGGTACGGGCACGGGCTTTCACGCTATAGCGCCCGGGCGGCGCCGTGAGGAGCCGGGTCCTTCCGGCGCGCCCCGGACGGCGCGGGCCGAACGCGGTCCCGGCACCCCGACGCCCCCTGCCCCCGGCAGTGCCGACCGTCCCGGTGTCCCCGTCAGCCCCGTCAGAACAGCGTCTCGGCGGGCTCCAGGGTGTCGGGGTCGACCAGGACGACGCGCCCCTCGGCGGAGACGCCCGCCAGGACCTCGCCCCCGGGGTGCACGGAGACCTCCTGGAGCCCGTCAGCTCCACGGCCGCCGGCCGCGAGGTCCTCGCCGGTCTCCGTGTCGAACGCGTGGGTCGTGTACGCGCCGTCCTCCAGGGGGCCGTCCCCGGGGGCCAGCCAGCTCACGTACACGCGGTCGAGCGCCGCGGAGAGCGCCAGGTCCACGAGGATCGGCCCTTCGGCGTCGGCGAAGCCCGTGAGCTCGAAGGACCGCACCTCCGAGCGCGCCGCGTAGTCCCACCACACGATCCGGTCGCCGACGAGGTGGACCACCTCGTCGGCGCCGGGCACCGCGGCGAACAGGCGGTGCGACGTCCCCCGGACGGTGTGCAGCTCCTCGCCGCTCTCCGCGTCCCACACGGTGATCGTCCCCCCGTCGTTGGTGAGGACGCGCCCGGCGTCCGCGAAGGCCGTCCCGTGGACCGGGGCCTCCGCGATCTCGGACACCCGGGCGCCGGTCCCCGTGTCGATGACGGCGACGCTCGGCCTGTCGTCGGCCCGCTCCAGCGAGACGGCCAGCCGCGACCCGTCGGGGCTGAACGCGAGGCCCTCCGCGTGGCGCGGCCTGGCCGTCCACGTCCCCCCGGTCCCGACGGGCCCCTCCTGCGGCCCCAGGTGCTCGGCGGACGTGCCGGCCGCGAGGTCGAAGGTGCGGGCGACCCGCACCTGCTCGTCGCCCCGGCCCTCGTAGGACGTGGGCACGGTCACGGCGAGGGTGCACCCGGTCGGGGCGAACACCGGGCCCACCGCGAGCCCCACCGACCCGGCCGGCCTGGCGACCTCCTCCCCGACCCGCCAGTCCCACACCGTCAGCCCGTGTTCGGCGGTGGTGACGGCCAGGCGGTCGCCGTCCGGGCTGAAGGCGGTCTCCCACACCGTGGTCCGCGCGCCGTCGACGTCCTCACCGGGCGGCGGGAACCCTCCGCCGTCCGGGCAGCCGCCCCCGGTGACCAGCCCGGCGGTGTCCGCCCCGTCCGGTTCCCCCGCCGCGCCACCGTCCCCGGTCGACAGGCGGTGCCCCCACACGGCCGCCCCGGCCACGGCGGCCAGGGCGAGGACCGCCGCGGCCGCGGCGACCGCCCTCCGGCCGTTCCGGCGCCCCCGGGCGTCCGCCCCGGTGCTCCCGTCCGGCACGCCCGCCTCCCCCGGTCCGGTCCCGGAGGGCCGCTCCGCCCGCCCCGGCCCGTCGGCGGCCACCGCCGCCTCCTGCCGTGCCGCGGCTTCCTCCAGCCGGGCGAGGAACCCCGGCGGCCACGGGCCCGGGTCGGCGGGGCCGCCGAGCATCCGCACCAGGTCGGCGGCGCTGGGGCGCAGGTCCGGGCCCCGGCGCAGGCACGCGTCGACCAGCCCCCGGAGCTGGAGCGGGACGCGCGGCAGGCCGGGAGCCCCCTCGGCCCCGCTCGCGGCGAAGGACAGGGTCGCCGCCCACGAGAACACGTCCGCGGCGGGGGCCGCGCCGCCCTCGGGCGCCGAGAAGGAGGGGTGGGGAGCGCGCTGACCGGCGTCCGACGCGGCCCGTTCCAGCCCGGCGTCGGCGAGGAGCGCGGTCTCCCGGGTGAGCACCACCCCGTCGGGCCGCAGCGCACCGTGGGAGCGGCCCCGGGCGTGCAGCTCGGCGAGCCCCTGCGCCAGGGCGAGGGCGAGCGCGTGGAGGGCGTCCGCGGGGACCGGGCCGTGCTCGCGGACGTGGTCGGCCAGGGCCGGGCCGGGGGGCCGGTCGACCGCCGCCCACGGCACGGCTCCGCCCAGGTCGGCGGAGCGCACGCCGCACACGTGGCGGCCGTCCGGTCCGTACGCGCTCTCCACCAGGCGGGTGAACGCCGACCGGAACCCGGGGTCGGCGGCGTACCCGGAGCGCACGACCCTCACGGCCACGGGGCGCTCCCCCGGCACCGAGCCCAGGTAGACGCGCGCGCAGGCGTCCTCGCCCAGGCGGGCGTGGAGCCGGTAGGGGCCGACGGCCGGGGGATCGTGGGGGTGGAGAGGGAGCATGGGCCTTACCGGTGTCGTGGCGGGGCGTGCGGTGCGGGCGGGGCGTGTGGTGCGGTGCGGGTGGAGCGGACCCGTGTCCGGTGCGGGACCGCGCCGTGCGGGGGCGGCCGGGCCGCCGGAGCCGGGTCCCGGGACCCGTTCGGAGGGGGCCGCGGCTGGTCAGCCGATACGGCTGTGGAGGCGCAGGCGCTCCGCGTCCACGATCCAGACGTCCGAGTCGAGGAGCGGGACCCCCGTGAACACGTGGCCGTCGGGGTGCATGCCGAGCCGGCTGACGTACCCCTCGTCCTCCTCCCCGGTCAGCTCCTCGCCGGTGGAGAACTCCCAGACCTTCATCCCGAACCCCTCCGAGTCCTCGTCGACGATCAGCTCGCCGGACGTGTACGGGGCGTACAGCCGGTCCGCACCGGGGCTCAGGACGAACTCGCTGAGCCCGTTCTCCGGCATCGCGGCCGGGGCGAACGTGCGGGGCGGGCCCCCGTCGAGGAAGTCCTCGTGCACGACCCCGTCCCCGGTCATGTACAGGAGGCCGCCGTCCTCGTCGGGGAGTTCGAGGTTGGACCCGTACCCGGGCTCGGCGCCCCCGGCCTCGAAGAGGGTCCCGCCGCTCTCCGTGTCCCAGACCCGCACCTGCCCCGTGTAGTCGACGGCCGCCAGATACCCGCCGCCGGGGGAGACCGCGATCGTGTGGGCGCCGTCGGTCCCGCTGTAGGTGTCGGTGACCTCGGCGGTCTCCAGGTCGACGCGCAGCACGGCCGACTCCGGCTCCCCCGTGCCCTCGACCAGGTACAGGCCCTCGCCGTCGGGGTCGAAGGCCGAGGCGACGACCTCCACGTCCCCCCGGTACACGGTGTGCTCGCCCGTCCCGGCGACGTACACGTGCACGCCCGTCCCGTTGTAGCCGACGCGGCAGCCGTCCGGGCTGACGAGCGGGGTGGGCGACAGGCCGGGGACCTCGTCCTCGATCCGGGCGATCTCGGTCCCCTCCTCCCAGTCCCACAGGGCCAGCCCCTGGCTCCCGGCGACGACGAGGACCCGGCCGTCGGCGGAGAACACGGTGCCGGGAGGGACGGACGACGACGGGATGCTCGGCACGGGCCGTGCCGCCTCGGCGAGCTCCGGGGCGATGTGCTCGGTGAGGTCGCACCGGACGCGGCGGCCGGGGTCCTCCTCCGCGGTCCCGCCGCCGAACGGGCCGGCCAGGGCCCACGTCCCCGCCCCGGCGGTGAGGAGCAGCGCGGCCCCCGCGGCGCCGACGAGCAGTGGTCGCCGCCGGGCCCGGGAGGCGGGGGCGCCGCCCGCGGCCCCGGGGCCTGCGGCGGCGACGGCGTCCCGGTACTCGCCGTCGATCCGTTCGAGCGTGTGGACGGCGGGTGGGGGCAGCCAGGCGGACGCCGTCGTCGGAGGCGCCGCCGGACCGCCCAGGGCGTGCAGCACCCGCGACGCGGAGGGACGTTCCCGGGGGTCCTTGTCCAGGCACGCCGAGACGAGGCCGTGCAGCCGCTCGGGGATGCCCGTCAGCACGGGGTCCTGGTTCGTGATGCGGTACATCACGGCGGAGGGGTGGCCCTCGCCGAACGGCCCGGTGCCGGTCAGCGCGTACACGATCATCCCGCCCAGGGCGAAGACGTCGGCGGCGGCGCCGCCCGGCTCCCGGCGGATGTTCTCGGGGGCCATGTACCCCGGGGTGCCGACGAGCCGCCCGTCCCCGTCCGGCCCGGCGTCCTCCAGCGCGGCGGCGATGCCGAAGTCGATGACCTGCGGTCCCGCGGCCGAGACCATCACGTTGCCGGGTTTGAGGTCGCGGTGCACCAGCCCGTGGGAGTGCACCCGTTCCAGGGCCTGGGCGACGCCCCGGGCGGCGAACCGCACGCTGTCCTCGGGCAGCGGCCCCACGGACCGGACCAGGTCGTGCAGGGAGGGGCCCCGCACGTACTCGGTGGCCATCCAGGGGGTCCGGCCGGACGTGTCCGCGTCCAGCACCCGGGGCGTGTGGGTGCCGTGCACCCGGCGGGCGAGGTCGAGTTCGCGCGCGAACCGCTCCCGGAAGTCGGGGTCGTACGCGTACTCCGCCCGCACCACCTTGACGGCGGCGGTGCGGCCCTCCCGGTCGATCCCCAGGTAGACGCGGCCCATGCCGCCGGCGCCCAGCAGGGCGACGGTCCGGTACGGTCCGACCCGGCGCGGATCGCGGGGTGCGAGGTGCTGCATGGCGGCCCTCCGGTCAGCTCAGCTCGTTGACGACGGTGTAGTCGGCGTCGAGGACGAGGACGCGTCCGCCGCCGTCGGCGACCGTGGCCAGGTACTCGTCCTCCGGGTGCGACCCCATGGGCGCGTACACCATCACGTCGGCGTCGCGGAGGAGCTGGCCCGTCGAGGCGTCCCACACGCTTCCCCGGTCGTCGTCCCAGCCGAAGGAGCCCGCGAGGACCCGCTCGCCGTCCGAGGAGTAGCCGATGCCGGTGACGGACTCGTGGCTCGCGTCCGGTTCCGCGAGGGGGCGGACGACCCCGCCGGTGCCGAGGTCGACGATGTCGACCCGCCTCGCGCCGCTCTGGAGGGCCATGGTCCGCCCGTCGGGCGCGAGGGCGAACGCGTAGTGGTCCCCGCCCTCGAACAGGTGGAGCCGCTCGCCGGTCGCGGGGTCCCACACGGCCACCCCGACGTAGGCGTCGAACCCCTCCTCCATGACCGTGCCGACGAGCAGGGAGTCGTCGGCGGTGTAGCTCAGGTCGGTGAGGACCCCTCCGGCGGGGAACTCCACGCCGGGCGTCCCCTCCGCCACGTCCCAGATCTGGACGACCCGCTCCTCGCGGGGGTCGCCGTTCTCGGCGGCGAGCACCGCCACCCGGGACCCGTCGGAGGAGAGGGCGGGCATGTCGTAGAACCCGCGGCCGCCGTTGTCCCGGCCGAACCGGTTGACCTCGTCGCCGCTGCCGCCGTCCCACACGCGGATCTGGTCGCCGTAGGCGCCGGCGACGTGGTCGTCGGGCCCGATGTCCGCCGCGGACGGGGCGGGCTCGAACACGTCGACGGGTTCCCCGGCCTGCCAGTCCCACCTGGACAGGGACGTGCCGAACACGTACAGGGACTCGCCGTCCACGGAGAAGTCGACCTCGTAGATCCACCCCTCCAGGTCGACCTCCGGCGCGCCCTGCGCCGAGGGGGAGGCGGAGGGGCCGGGCGGGGCCGGGGGACCGCCCCCGGCCGCATCCCGCGGGACCCCGCCGCCCGGCAGCGCGGTGAGAGCGAGGGCCGCCCCTCCCGCGACGACCAGCGCGGACGCCGCCGCGAGGACCGCGGCGCGGCGGCGGAACCGCGGCTCCCCCCGCGGCGCCCCCTCCTGTGGTTCACGCCCGGGGGGCGGGTGCCCCGTGCCGTCGGCCC
>NZ_JBSHDN010000287.1:0-6253 GCF_053616335.1 Nocardiopsis sp. NPDC055824 | reverse complement strand
GCCGTGCCCCGCAGCCCTCGGGGCACGGCCGGAGACCGCGTCCTCCGGGGGCCGCGCCGGACCGGTCAGGAGGTGACCACCCGCGTCACCACCGACACCGAGCTGATCAGCAGCAGCCACAGGACCGCGCGGCGGAACAGCTCGGCGTCCAGCCGGCGGAAGACCCGCTCGCCCACCGCCATGCCGACCAGCATCGCGGGGACCCCGACCAGCAGCAGCGAGCCGACCTCCGGCGTCAGCCTGCCGCTGGTCCAGAACCCCGCCAGAGAGGCGGCGCTCGTCGCCGAGAACATCACCGACAGGGTCGCCCGCTGCACGCGGGGCTCCAGCCCGCTCCCCTGGAGCGCCGCCACCATCAGCGGGCCGTCGATGCCCGTCGAGGCGAACGACGCACCCGACAGGGCGCTCACCCCCGCCAGCGTCGGGGTCCCGCCGGGGATGGGGGTCCTCCGCCACACCAGGAACGTCCCCACCAGGACCATCACGGCGATCGCCACCATCAGGGCCCGCTCGGGCAGCACGGCGAGCAGCCACACGCCGAACGGCACCCCGGCCAGCCCGAACCCCAGGAACAGGGCAGCCAGGCGACGGTCCACGTGCTGGCGGTCCCGGGCGGTGATCCACACGCTGACCGGCGCCGACATCAGCCCGGCCACCACCACCGCCGTCACCGGGTCCGCGAGCAGGGCCAGCGGCGGCACCGCCACCAGCGAGAAGCCGAACCCGGTCGTGGTGCGCACCAGGGACCCCAGGGCGAGGACCACGAAGACACAGGAGATGACGAGCATGGGCGGGCGGCTCCGGGGGCGCTGCGGCGGGGACCCGCAGACCCTACTCCCCGGGATGCGGACGCGGACACGGGAGGGAAGGATGGGGGGATGAGACTGTTCGTTGCCCTGGCGCCTCCCCCGGACGTGGTGGAGACGGTGCGCGAGGCCGTCGACCGGGGGCGCAGGCACACCCCCGACCTGCGGTGGACGCCTCCCGGTGAATGGCACCTGACCCTGCTCTTCCTCGGCCGGGTCGACGACGACCTGCTGCCCGGCCTCACCGGGGCGCTCGGGAGGGTGGCCCGCAACCGGCGGCCCCTGGAGCTCGCGGCGCGCGGCTGGGGGACCTTCCCGCGCAGCAACGCCCGGACCTCCGTGCTGTGGGCCGGCGTCAACGGCGACACCCAGGCGCTCGGCATCCTCGTCGGCCGCCTGAGAGCCGCCGCCGACCGGATCGGGATCGAGGTCGACCACCGCCCGTACGTGCCGCACATCACGGTCGCCCGCAGCCGCCCCGCGCGGGACCTCTCCGGCACCGTCCACTCCCTCGGGACCCTGCGCAGCCGCAGGTGGGAGGCGCAGGAGATGCACCTGGTGGAGAGCCGGCCCGAGTCGGCGGACCGCTACCGGACCGTCCGGACCTGGGCGTTAGGCTGGGAGCCGGATCCCACCCGACCACCGGAGCGCAGCACGTCATGAGCATGCTCACCAACAACCGCAAGCAGCGGTGGCTGCTGCCCGTGGTCCTCGGCTCCATCATGCTGATCGTGGTCCTGGGCGCCCTCCTCGGCTGAGCCCCGCCCGGCCGGCGCTTGACCTTGACGCCTGCGTCAGGGTTCTAACGTGCCGCCATGACTCCACACACGACCGGGACACGCGTTCCCGGCGGCTCCGGCCGGCCGGTGTGCCTCACGCCCACCGCCTTCGCGATCGGCGCCGACGACCCCGTCGTCGCCGGACTCCTCCCCGAGATCGCCCGGGACCCGGGGATCGGCGCGGGCGCCGCCCGCGCACGCCCGGAGCGGCGTCCGGCGGACCGGTCCGGCCGGGGTCAGGCGGCCGCGGCGGCCAGGCTCGCGGCGTGCGCCACCAGCGCCGCGTTGTCGTACGCCTCCGTGCCGTCCGGGAGGCGCATGGTGTCCTCCAGGCCGATCCGGAGGTCGTGGCCCGAGGCCACGGCGGCCTCCAGCATCGGCCACGCGGTCGCGTCCGTCCCGTGCAGCATCCGGGGGGCGCCCACCCGCGCCCGGTCCAGGAGGGAGAGGATCGCGTTCGCGTTGCGCTCGGCGTCCTCCACCGCGACCTGGGTGGGCTCGACCAGGACGGCGGACACCCGCATCTTCGTGGCGACCAGGATCCGGGCCGCCTCCACGGTCCACACGCCCGCCTCCACGTCCACCCTGCGGTCCTCCAGGAGGTGGGCCAGGTCCACCGAGCCGGCTTCGTGCAGGTTCAGCGTGACCGAGTCGGGTAACAGCGGGGACGCCCATCTCTGGACCAGGTCGTAGCGGCGCCACGGGTCCGACTCCGCCGACAGCGACGTGGTCAGGGACACCGGGACGTCCGGCCCCTCGGACCGCAGCGCCTCCATCAGCGACGCGACGACCTGCGGTTCCAGCGACTCGGCGCCCCCGGGGTCGCGCGGGTGGACGTGGACGGCGTCCGCGCCGGCGGCCACCACGGCGTGGGCGTCCGCGACCAGCTGGTCGACGGACACGGGCAGGGCGGGGTGCGCTCCGGGGCGGCGGTCCCCGTTCAGGCAGGCGACGATCCTCATGGGCTCTCCTCACGGCGCTCCGTAAGCCGAATGTGCCCGTTCGCACCCGGGCGCAAGCCACCCCCGCCGTCCCCTGGCAGGATGTCGTCCATGAGAAGACCGCTCGCGCTGGTCGCGACCGCACTGCTCGCGGCCCTTCCCGCCGCCCCGGCTTCGGCGTCCCCCGAGGACCCGGGCGCGCCGAGCGGCGGGGTCGACTACCCGAGGGGCGGGGAGGGACCGGAGGGCTCGGAGGTGGCGTTCGAGTTCCAGGACGCGAGGATCTCCGAGTCCAGCGGCATCGCGCCCTCCGCGCTGCACGAGGGCGTGTGGTGGACGCACAACGACAGCGGCGAGCACCCGAGCGAGGTGTACGCGGTCGACGGGGACGGGCAGACGCTCGCCACGTTCTCCCTGGGCCTGGAGCGGCGCGACTGGGAGGCGGTCGCCGTCGCGGAGGGGCCCGACGGCGAGCCGGCGGTCTTCGTGGCCGACATCGGCGACAACTTCGGCGGCAGCTGGGCCGAGTACAGGGTGTACCGGTTCCCGGAGCCGGCGGTCCTCGCCGACGGGGCGGTCGAGCCGGTGACGCTCACCTTCACGTACGCGGACGGCGGCCGGGACGCGGAGTCGATGATGATCGACCCCCGCGACGGGCGCGTGTACGTGGTGTCCAAGGAGTTCTCCGGCGGCCTCTACGCGGCCCCCGAGGTCCTGGACCCCGAGGGCGCGAACGTCCTGGAGCGGATCGACTCCGCGCCGCTGTTCGCCACCGACGCCGCGTTCGGCCCGGACGGCACCCGTTACGTGATCCGCACCTACTGGGGCGCCACGGTCTACGACTCCACCGACGGGGTGCCCGGGCGGCCGATCGGCTCCTTCGACCTTCCCGAGTCCGACCAGGGCGAGTCGGTGGCGTTCACCCCCGACGGGACCGCGCTCATGGCGGGCACCGAGGGGCCGCACGCCCCCGTGTGGCGGATCCCCCTGGAGGACCGGTACCTGACCGACGAACCGGTGGAGGTCGAGGCGGAGGCCGCGCCCTCCGACGGGGAGGACGGCGGTACCGCGGCGGAGGGCGGCGGCGGGGACGGGAGCGCGCTGCCGTTCATCCTGGGAGGGGCCGGCGTCGCGGCCGTGCTCATCGCCGGGATCGTCCTGCTCGCCCGGCGGGGCTGACACCGGGCCCCGGGACGCAGCGGGCCGACGCCCGGTCCCGGGACACGCGGCGGGGACGTCGCACCGCGCGGACACCGGTCCCGAGGATCCCGCCCGTGGCGCTCCCCACCGCCGGTTCCCGTCGCGGACGCGGGACCGCGGTGGCCGCGCGGTCACCGCGGGTCCTCCGCCCCCTCCCTGCGGGCGCGCAGCGCCCGGACCTTCTGGCGGTTGCCGCAGCGCTCCATCGAGCACCAGCGCCGCCGGCCCGGGCGCGAGGTGTCCACGAAGACCAGCCGGCAGTCGTGGGAGCCGCACTCGCGGATCCGGTCGGCGTGGTCACCGGTGAACAGGTCGACCGCGTCGCGGGCGATGGTGGACAGGACGGCGGTCGCACCGGCCGGCTGGACCCAGGACCGGCCCGCGCCGGCGTCCATGGCCGGGACCAGGGGAGGGTGGGACGCGGCCAGGTTGACCTCGGCGACGTCTTCCGGCGGGAGGGGGCGGCCGCCCGTGCGCGCGTCGGCCAGGCGCCAGAGCGAGTCGCGCAGGCGCCGTGCGGCACGGAGTTCCGCCTCGGTGACCCCGACCAGCTCCGGGTCCAGGCGGAGCCGGGACAGGGCGAGCCAGTCGGCGAGGTCCCGGGGCCCGTGGAGGATCTCGTAGTGCGCGTACGCGCCGGGGGCGCCGGTGACGAGCAGTTCCAGGCACAGGGCGCCGGGGTCGAAGACGAAGGGGGAGCCGTGCAGGGGGCGCATCGGCAGGCCTGTTGTGTCCCGGGTCATGTAACCACTATAACTGGAATCAACGGTCGGGGCCATGTCCGGAAGGTCCCGCCACAGAGCCGAGGAGAACCCCGATGGCAGTCGAATGGCAGCTCGTGGTGGACTGCGCGGACCCCGTCGCCCTCTCGCTGTTCTGGGCGCAGGCGATGGAGTACGAGCCCGAGGACAACACCGTGCTCATCGACCGCCTGCTGGCGGAGGGGCTCGTGAAGGAGGGGGACCTCCGGGAGGTGGACGGGCGCAAGGTCTTCGCCACGGTCGTCGCCATCCGCCACCCCGACGACCCGGTGGACGGCAGCACCGGCATCGGGCTGGGGCGGCGCGTGCTCTTCCAGGTCGTGCCGGAGTCCAAGACCGTGAAGAACCGCCTGCACGTCGACCTGAAGGTGGGGGCCGCGCGCCGGGCCGACACCGTCAGGCGGCTGGAGGGCCTGGGGGCGACCTTCGTGCGGGCCGTGGACGAGCCCGGGGCCTCGCACGTCACCATGCGGGACCCCGAGGGGAACGAGTTCGACGTGCAGTGACGCCCGCCCGGGGCCGGGCGGCGGCGCGCCTCCCGCGACACGGGGCCGGCGCCGGAGCGGCCCGGCGGTCGCGGCCGTCAGTCCTCGACGGGCTGGGGGTCGAGGAAGTGCTCGCGCGCCAGGAACGCGTGCCGGGAGAAGTCGGTGAACACGCCGTCCACGCCGAGCTCGAAGAACGCCTCGTACTCGGCGGCGAAGCCTCCGTAGTCGCTCGGCCCGCGGTCCGAGCGCAGGTCGGGGGGCAGGAAGTGGTTCTCGCTGCGGAACGTGTACGGGTGCACGAGCAGGCCGGCCGCGTGCGCGTTCTCGACGAGGTCGGTGGGCTCCCCGAGGTTGCCGTCCTCGTCGGTGGGGATGACCAGGCCCTTCGCGGGGCCGATGGCCCGGGCGAAGGCCGCGACCTCGGCCAGGCCCTCCGGGGTCGTGTAGTGCAGCCAGCGGTCCTCGGTGCCGAGCAGGAACACCAGCGGGAGCTCCGTCCCGGCGAGCTTGCGCAGGCTCTCGGCCTCGAAGGACTGGAGGAACACCGGCAGGGCCGGCTCGGGGCCGGTCAGCCCCGCCTCGCGCAGGGCCCCGATCAGGGCCGGCTCCAGCTCCAGGCCCTGGGCGGCGTGGTATGCGGGGTGCTTGGTCTCGGGGTAGATCCCGATCGGTCGCCCCAGCTCCTCGGTGAGCGAGAAGGCCAGCCCGATCACCTCGTCCAGGGTCGGGATCCCGTAGTCCCCGTCCATCAGGGCGTTCATGGCGCGCACGTCCCGCATGCGCTCCACGGCGCGCAGGGTCCGGATCTCCTCCAGGGTGAAGTCCTGGGCGAAGAACCCGGTGGTCTCGCGCCCGTCCACGGTCCGGGTGGTGCGCCGGTCGGCGAACTCCGGGCGCTCGCCCACGTCCGTGGTGCCGCCGATCTCCTGCTCGTGGCGGCAGATCAGCTTCCCGTCCCGGGTCGCGACCAGGTCGATCTCGATGAAGTCGCCGCCGTACCGGGCGCCCAGCTCGTAGGAGGCCAGCGTGTGCTCGGGACGGTGCCCCGACGCACCCCGGTGGGAGATGATCTTGATGGGGATTTCCTGCTTGTTCTTGTTCCTGCGCACAGCCGAACCGTCCTGAGAAGCCGAGATGCCGGGAAAGAGGGTGGCCGACCCGTGGGAACACCGGTCGGCCACCATTGTGCAACCTGGGGCGAACCGGGGAGGACACCTCCGTGAGCAAGTGGTACCAGCACGCGGTGTGCGCCAGGAAGTCGCTCGGCTCGACGGCCGG
>NZ_JBSHDN010000286.1:0-6264 GCF_053616335.1 Nocardiopsis sp. NPDC055824 | reverse complement strand
CGGACCCCCGTCCGGGCCGGTCCGCGTCCGGGACACGGCGCACCGCGGCCGACCCCTCGATCCGTCCCCGGGCTGTCAGAATGGGACCATGACCTCTCAGTCCGTCCGGCGGGAAGCCGGGGCCGACGACGCGCTCCGTGTGGCCGTGATCGGCTCCGGCCCGGCCGGCGTCTACACCGCCGACGCCCTCACACGGCAGCGGCGCGTCCCCGTCCGGGTGGACGTGATGGACCGACTGCCCACCCCCTACGGCCTCGTGCGCTACGGGGTCGCGCCCGACCACACCAAGATCAAGGGCGTGGCCGGGGCCCTGCGGAGCGTGCTGGAGCACCCCGACGTGCGCTTCGTCGGCGGGGTCGAGTTCGGCTCCGACCTCACCCGCGCCGACCTGGCCCGCTCCTACCACGCGGTCGTCTACGCCACCGGAGCCCCGGTGGACCGCCGCATGGGCGTGCCGGGGGAGGACCTGCCCGGGAGCGTCGCCGCGACCGACTTCGTCAACTGGTACTGCGGCCACCCCGACAGCGAGCTCGCGGGGTTCGTGCTCGACGCCGAGGAGGCCGTCGTGGTGGGGGCGGGCAACGTCGCCCTGGACGTCGCCCGCATCCTGGCCAAGACCGCCGACGAACTGCGGCACACCGACATACCCGAGCCGGTCCTGGAGGTGCTCGCCGCCAGCAGGGTGCGCACCGTCCACATCCTGTCCCGGCGGGGGCCCCTCCAGGCCCGGTTCACCGCGCCCGAGCTGCGCGACCTGCTCGCCCTGCCCGGCGCCGACGTGGTCGTGCCCGCCGAGCAGGTGGACGTCGACCTCGCGGCGGTGGGCACGGGCACGCACGAGACGCGCATGGTGGCCCGCGCCGCGCGCACCAACATCAAGCTCCTCCGGGAGCACGCGGGGCGTGCCCCCGAGGGGCGTCCCCGCACCGTGCGCCTGCACTTCTGGGCCCGGCCGCAGGAGGTCCTCGGCGGGAGCCGCGCCACGGGGGTGCGGGTGGAGCACACGCGCCTGGACGACGGGGGACGCCTCGTCGGAACGGGGCGGACCACCGACCTGGACGCCGGGCTGGTGCTGCGCTCGGTCGGCTACGCGGGGGCCCCGCTGCCGGGCGTGCCGTTCGACGCCGAGGGGCGCACGGTCCCGCACGACGAGGGCCGGGTCCTGGACGAGGGGGGCCGGGTGGTCCGCGGGGACTACGTCGCCGGGTGGGTCAAGCGGGGCGCGACCGGGGTCATCGGTACCAACAAGTCCGACGCGGCGGCCACGGTCAGGTCCCTGCTGCGGGACGCCCCGGAGCTGCGCGCGGAGGTTCTGGACCCGGTGCCGCTGGAACAGGTCCTGGAGGAGCGGGGGATCGCGCACAGCTGGTACGACGACTGGCTGCGCATCGACGCGGCCGAGGCCCGCCAGGCGGCGGAGCTGGAGCGCGGGGAGCGGGTCAAGCTCCACGGCTGGGAGGCCTACCGGAAGGTCGTCGACGGCTGATCAGGTGACCTCGCCCGGTGCGGCGCCGTAGGTGTTGCAGGCGCTCACGGTCTCCTCGGACCAGCCCTGCTCCAGCCAGAACGCCCGGTTGCTCGCGCTGCCGTGGGTGTCGAGGTCCCCGCCCGAGTTGAAGTTGGCGTTGACCACCTCCAGGACGTCCCCGTCGCCGCCGGTGACACCGCGCAGCCCGATCCCGGCCATGCACTCGGCCTGGAGCTCGGTGCGCCTGAGGGTGTCGAGCTCGTCGTCCTCGCTCCCGGCGTTCCAGCGCATGTCGTGCGAGACGTCGAGGATGCCGGTGGCGGACTGCACGTGGTGGCCGTACTCGTGTCCCATCAGGGCGATCCAGACGTCCTCGCGCTCGTCCACGGGGATCTGGGCGCTGAGCTGGCGCACGTTGGGCAGGACGACGGTGATGCGGTTCCAGTCGCTCTCGTAGTACGCGAGCGTGTACCCCTCCTCCTCGCCGGTGTCGGGCGACTCGCGGGTGACGGTGATCTCCGGGGTCCGGGAGGACAGGCCCAGGTCGTCCATGACCGGGGCCCAGAGCAGGTCCAGGCACTCGCCGGTGGTGGTCGCGAAGTCCTGCCACGACTCGTCCGAGCCGATGTCCAGCGCGGGGGTGTCGCAGTCGACGGCCTCCGGCATCGGAGCGTCGTAGAGGGGGTGGTCGGCGATGTCGATCTCGACGGTGTTGGGCCGGGCCGCCAGGTCCTCGTCGTAGAGGGCGGACAGGTCGGTGCCGGTCGGCTGCGGCTCCGGCTGCGGCGTCGTCGAGACCATGACGATGCTGGCGACCAGGGCGGCGACGGCGATCGTGCCCGCCACGGACGAGCCGACCAGGACGCCGAGGCCGCGGCGGCGCTGCGGCGGCGGGGGCTGCCCCCACGGCTGTCGGGGCGGCGGCCACGGGCCGTGTCCGCCGGGCTGCCCGTGGTAGGGGGCGGACGGGTGGTGGACCGGTGCGGCGTGCGGGGGGAGGGGCGGGTACGGTCCCGTCCGCGGGAACGGCTGCCCGGGCGCCGCGGGGTGGCCGGGGGCGTGGAACGGGTGGAGCGTGTGGGCCGTCGTCCCCGGGTCCTGCGGGCCGGGGGGCCGGCCGGGGGCGGGGAACCCCTGCCGCCCGGGGAGGGGGCCCTGCCACGAGGAGGTCGGCGGGCCCTGGGGCTGCCGCGCGCCCGGCAGGGGAGGGTGTGCGTACCGTCCCGTGGAGCCGGGGTCCGGGGCGGGCGGCCCGTCCTCGGAGGAGGGCGCGGGGGCGTGGCCGGCCTCCCGGTCGGCGTAGGCGCCGCCGGCGGCGGTCACCCCCTGGGAGGAGGGGGCCGGGTCCGCGGGCCAGGCAGGCCCGTGCTCCCCCTCCGGCGCGGGTTCGGACGGCAGGGGGGACCCTTCTCCGTCGCCCGCTCCGGAGGGGGAGGGGGCGTCTGCGGGGCCGGGCTGGTCGGGGCGGGGGGCGTCGCCCCGTTCACCGCCGGGTCGGTTCTCCACGGGGTCCGTCCTCGCTAGGGTGCCAGAGCCCACCGGGCTGGGGCCGGATACGCCCCGGGGCGAATCCGACAAGGTGCACAGAGCTTCAGTATGGGGCCTAAGGGGGCGTACCGATGGTAACCGGCGTACTGCTCTCCGGCGGCCGGTACCGGACGCCAAGGCCCGCCAACAGGTTCTGAAGCTCGGACTCGAAGAGCGGTTCCATGTCCTGCATCACGAAATCGAGGTGTTGGAACACCTCCATGCACACGACCCCGTACAGGCGCACCCAGCAGCTGCTGAGCACCATGATCGCCTCCACCGGGATGTGCGGCGCGGAGAAGCCGCAGCTGTCGGCGAAGGCGCGCAGCTCGCGGGCGAGCTCGGGGGTGATGCGGTCCCCGTCCGGCAGGGGGAAGCGCTCCTCGGACAGCAGGCGGTCGAAGAGGGTGTAGAAGGTGGCGCCGAACCTGCGCCCGGCCTCCAGCGCCGGGGCCGGGTCGGCCTCCGGGTCCAGGCGGGCGCGCGGGCCGAACATGGTGGCGAACTCGGCCGGGTGCGCCACGGCCCAGGACCGGAAGGCCCGCAGGGAGGTGAGGATGCGCAGGTCCGTCTCCCGGTCGGGCACGCTGGCGTCGGCCTCGGCCACCGCGTCGGCCAGTTCCGTGAACATGTCCGCCGTGATCAGTATCAGCAGCGAGTCGATGCCGGAGACGTAGCGGTACAGGCCGGGGGCGGTCATGCCCATCTCGCGGGCGATGGCCCGCAGTGAGACGCCCGCGGTCCCGTGGTCCACCAGGTGCCGCCGGGCGATGGCCTTGATCTCGGACAGTGTGGCCTCGCGCACACGTTCGCGGCGGCTCGGCCGCCCGTCCCCCCGGGCGAACTGGGATTTCGTCATGTGCTGCGGTACACCCCGTCTCCGGCGCCCCGCCGGGGCGCTGTGGTCCTCGTTGGCGATATTGACAGCGTAACGCCCGCACGCTTTAGTGAACACCGTTAGCAAACACCGTTGACGGACATGAGGGCCGTTCGCTGAGAGGGCGGCGTATGCCGACACACACCGGACTTTTCGGGCGCCTCGGTCTGGGGGCCCACCGCTGGCGCTGGGCCGTCCTGACCGCCACCGCGCTCTTCGCCGTCTTCGCCGCGGTGTGGGGGTCGGGGGTCTTCTCCGACGTGAGCGAGAGCGGGTTCGAGGACCCGGGGTCGGAGTCCTCCGAGGCCACGCGCCTCCTGGAGGAGGGCCTGGGACACGACGGCGTCGACATCGTCGCGGTCTACCGCAGCGACGAGATCCAGGTGGACAACCCCACCTTCGCCGCGGCCGTGCAGCGCATCGCCGACGGCATGCCCGACACCGTCGCCGACTTCGACGTCTACCTCGACGAGGAACTCCCCGAGACCGAGCGCGGCATGCTCGTGGCCGAGGACATGCACGCGACCTACATCCCCGTGACCCTCACCGGGGAGAGCCACGCCGAACGCCTCCACCAGTACGAGGAGGTCGCCGAGCACCTGGAGTCCAGCACGCTGGAGGCCCACCTGGGCGGCCCCGTCGCGGTCGAGCACGAGCTGTCCGAGACGGCCGAGACCGACATCGTCCGCGCCGAACTCGTCACCCTGCCGGTCCTGCTGCTCCTCCTCGTCGTGATCTTCGGCGGCCTCGTCGCGGGCCTGGTCCCGCTCGCCGTCGGCGGCCTGGCCATCCTCGGCTCCCTGACCGTCCTGCGCGCCCTGACGTACGTGACCGACGTGTCGGTGTTCGCGGTCAACGTCGCCACCATCCTCGGCCTGGGACTGGCCATCGACTACGGCCTGTTCATGGTCAGCCGGTTCCGCGAGGAACTGGGGCGGGGGCGGGCGATCGGCGACGCCGTGCGCCGCACCGTCGACACCGCCGGCCGCACCGTCGCCTTCTCCGGCATCACCGTCGGCATCGCCTTCGCCGGCCTGCTGTTCTTCCCCCAGCCCATCCTCAAGTCGATCGGCTGGGGCGGCATCGCCGTCGTCCTGTTCGACCTGCTGGCCGCCCTGGTCTTCCTGCCGGCCCTGCTCGCCGTGGTCGGCCGGAGGATCAACAGCCTCAGGATCCCCCTGCCCCGGCGCACCGTCACCGGCGCCGTCCACGAGAACGCCGGCGCCTGGGCGCGCCTGGCACGGACCGTCATGCGCGGCCCCGCCGTGTCCCTGGTCGCGGTCGGCGCCGTCCTGCTGGTCTTCAGCTCCGGTCTGGCCTCGACCCAGCTCGGCTCCACCGACCAGCGCTACCTGCCCGGCGACGCGGGCAGCCGGATCGCCACCGAGGCGGTGGCGGAGGACTTCCCGGCGGGCGGTCTGGGCCGCCTCGACGTGGCGGTGGTCGGGGACGCGGGCGAGGAGTCGCTGGAGGAGTACGCCGAGCGCCTGGCGGAGCTGCCCGGGGCCTCGCTCTCCCGGGTCGAGCGCACCGGCGACGGCATCGCCCACGTCTTCGTCGCCTACCAGGGGGAGTCGGACTCCCCGGAGATCGCGCAGCTGGTGCGCGACGTGCGGGCCGAGCCCGCGCCGGAGGGGGCCGAGCGGACCCTGGTCGGCGGCGTGGCGGCCATGCAGCAGGACAACGTGTCCGCGATCGTCGACTCGGTGCCGACGACGGTGGGCTTCGTCGCCGCCGCGACCCTGTTCCTGCTGTTCCTCGCCTTCGGGTCGATCGTCCTGCCCGTCAAGGCCGTGCTGATGGGCGCGCTGTCGCTGGGCGCCTCCCTGGGCATCGCGGTCTGGGGCTTCCAGGAGGGCGGGTTCGCCGGCCTGCTCGGCTTCGACGCCGTCGGCACGATCGACCCCACCTACCTGGTGCTGATCACGATCGTCTCCTTCGGCCTGGCGATGGACTACGAGCTGTTCCTGCTCAGCCGGGTCCGCGAGGAGTACCTGCGCACGGGGGACAACACCCGGTCGGTGGCGGCCGGCCTCCAGCACACCGGCCAGATCATCACCAGCGCCGCGATCCTGCTCATGGTGGTGCTGCTGGCGATGGGCACCTCGGGCCTGCTGTTCCTGAAGATCATCGGTATCGGCCTGGCCATCGCGGTGCTCGTGGACGCGACCCTGGTCCGCGCGGTCATGGTGCCCGCCACGATGCGCCTGCTCGGCAGCGCCAACTGGTGGCTGCCGCGACCCCTCCGGTGGCTCCACGACCGCGTCGGGATCTCCGAGGGCGGGGACGACGAGGACGCCGCCGCGCCCGGTGACCGGGCACGGGACGGGGACCGGGAGCCCGCCGGGGTCTGACACGGCAAGGAGCGCTCCCCGGCGGCATGCCGCCGGGG
>NZ_JBSHDN010000285.1:0-6272 GCF_053616335.1 Nocardiopsis sp. NPDC055824 | reverse complement strand
CCGGTTCCTCCGGTGGGCCCCTCCGCCGCCGACGGTGCGCGGCTCCCGCGTTCCGGCGGCGTCCGGGTCACACCCGGGGCAGGCCGAACTCGTCGTCCAGGGCCGCCAGCTCCTCCTCGAACCGGGTGCGCAGGGCGGCCTTGCGGTCCGCGGGGAGCCAGCACGCCTCCACCCCGGCCAGGGCCATGGCGCGGAGCCGGTCCGCGGTCGCCCCGATGTCCTCGGACATGATCCGGTACTCGGCGGCCAGGCTCGTCGGGAACATCCCCGGGTCGTCGGAGCAGGGGACGACGTTCAGCCCCGCGTCGAGCATGGCGCGGATCGAGGCGCGGCGCCACGGACGCCACGAGCGGCGCGAGGTGGTGGAGGCGACGGTGAACGCGACCCCCTGCTCGCGGAGCCGCTCCACGACGGCGTCGTCCTCCAGGACGTAGTAGCCGTGGTCGATGCGGTCGCAGCCGAGCAGGTCGAGGCAGGTGACGGTGTTGACCGCGGTGGGGACGTGCTCGGAGGAGTGGGCGGTGCGCCCCAGCCCCGCCCGGCCCGCGAGGGCGTACGCCTCGGCGAAGCGCTCGGGCGGTCCGGCGGTCTCCAGGTTGTCGAGCCCGATCCCGGCGACGTACTCGTGCGGGTGGTCGACCACCTGCCGCACCAGGGCGAGGGCGTCCTCGCCGCTCCGGCTGCGGTCGATGCCCTGGATCAGGAAGCCGCTCATGCCGAAGTCGCGCTCGGCCATGCGGATGCCCTCGGCGTAGGCCTCGACGCAGCCCGAGTAGCCGAGCCCGGCCAGGTGCGCGGGCGGCGCGTCGAAGAAGAGCTCCAGGTGGCGGGTGGAGCTGGTCCGGTGCGCGTCCTCGAAGGCCTCGTAGACGATGCGGGTCAGGTCGTCGGCGTCGCGCAGCACCTCCGTGACCCAGCGCGAGACCTGGAAGAGCGAGTAGGACACCTCCGGCTCGTCGGGGGACCTGTCCTGGGGGACGGGGATGCGCGTGTTCCGGTACAGGTCGGGGTCGGGCGGCAGCGAGTTGATGTCGGCGTACACGCGCTCGGGCTCCGCCGGCAGGTCGAGACCCTCCCTCCTGGCCAGCTCGGCGAAGGTCGACGCGCGCACGGTCCCGATGAGGTGGCAGTGCAGCTCCGCCTTGGGCATCCTGGCGACGTAGTCGGCGGGAAGGCTGTGCGGGGTGTTCATGGGCTCCCGGTCTGGTTGGAAACGGGTGGTACGGGTCGGGCCCCGCTGCGCGGATCGCGCCGCGGGGCCCGTGGGCGGCGCTCTCAGCCCGCGGTGACCTCGCGGGCGAAGCGCTCGACCCACTCGCCGCGCGTGGGGACGAGCTCGGCGGGGTCGAGGGTCCCGTAGCCCGCGGCGATCGGGTCGTCGGCGACGTCGCCGACCACGTCGGTGATCGTGGCGGGCACGGTGGCGTCGGGGTGCACCGGCATGTCCCCGACCAGTTCGGCCGAGGCGGTCTGGGCCTCGGGCGACAGCAGGTAGTCGACGAAGGCGTGCGCGTCCTCCGCGTGCGCGGCGCCGACGGGGATCATCGCCCGGTTGGTGGCCATGTAGGACCCGCTGGCGGGCGGGGTCCAGGCGACCGGCTCTCCCGCGGCGACCATCTCCGTCGCGAAGCCGCTCAGCGCGTCGGCGGCCACGATCTCGCCCTGGGCGAGGAGGTTGGTGACCTCCGTCGTCGACGTGTAGAACTGGAGCACGCCGGGGGCCCAGCCGCCCAGGGTGTCGAGGGCGGTGTCGATGTCGTAGGGGCCCTCGCCGTAGGTCTCGGCCACACCGGAGACCATCAGCTGGCCCGCGGTGACCGAGATGTCGGGCAGGGCCAGCCGCCCGGCGTGGGCCTCGGAGCCGTAGAGCCCCCAGTCGGCGGCCTCCTCGGCCCCCAGCTCGTCCGTGTTGTAGAGCGTGCCGTTGAGCTGGTAGCTGTACGCCGGACCGGAGTAGCCCTCCTCGACGGCGAAGTCGGCGATCTCCGCGAGGTGGGGGACCTGCTCGGCGTCCACCTCCTGGAAGAGCCCGCCCTCCTGGCCGAGGGCGGCGTAGTAGTCGGAGATGAGGACGACGTCGGACCCGCCCCCGCCCTCCAGGTCCAGCTTGGAGAGGCGGTCGGAGTTGGAGCCGGTGTCGAGGACGACCTCGATCCCGGTCGCCTCCGTGAAGGGGTCGACGACGGCCTCCTGGAACTCCTCCACCCCGAACGGGAAGGTGCTCACGACGAGGGCGTCCGCGCTCTCGTCGTCCGAGGAGGAGCAGCCGGTGAGGACGACCGCGGCCGCGACGCCCGCGGTCAGGATCGGGCCGGGGCGGCGGATGGCGTGGGACATGGCGTGCGGTTTCCTCTCGCCGGACGCCCGGCGGATCCGGGCGGTTCGGAGCGGGCCGGGGTTCCGGTCCGCGGGGGACGGGGTCAGTCGGGCAGGCGCACCAGGGCGCCCTCCCGGGCGTCGACGGTCACCTCGCCCCCGGGCGAGAGGCCCTCGGCCGCACCGCCGCGCACGTCGCAGAGCAGGCGCACGGCCGCGCCGGTGTCGTCGGTCGCGTCCACGGTGACCAGGAGGTCGGCCCCGCGGTAGGCGATGTGGGCCACCGTGCCCCGCAGGAGCAGCCCGCCGGGGCCGGCCGGGGCGTCGGCGTCCGCGGCCCCCGCGGCGACGCGGAGGTTCTCGGGCCGGACCGTGAGGGTCCGGCCCTCGGCGTCGGCGAGGAAGTTCTCGTAGCCCAGGAACTCGGCGACGAAGCGGTTGGCCGGAGCGGGGAAGACCTCGCGCGGCGGTCCCTGCTGCATCACCCGCCCCGCCCGCATGAGCACCATGTCGTCGGACATCTCCAGTGCCTCGTCCTGGTCGTGCGTGACCAGGACGACGGTCAGGCCCGTCTCCGCCTGGATGCGGCGGATCTCGGCCCGCATCTGCACGCGCAGGCGCGCGTCCAGGTTGGAGAGGGGCTCGTCGAGCAGCAGGAGCTTGGGGCGGATCGCGATGGCGCGGGCGAGGGCCACGCGCTGCTGCTGGCCGCCGGAGAGCTTCTTCGGCCTGTTCCCGGCGAGGTGGGCCAGGCCCACCAGCTCCAGGGTCTCCATGACCCGGCGCCGCCGCTCCTCCTTCGCGACCCGGCGGAGCTTGAGGCCGTAGCCGACGTTGTCCGCGACGGTCATGTGCGGGAAGAGCGCGTAGGACTGGAAGACCATGCCCAGGTCGCGCCGTTCCGGCGGAACGCGCGTGCAGTCCCGTCCCGCGATCCGGATGGTCCCCGCGGTGGGCCTGGAGTACCCGGCCAGCATGCGCAGGCTCGTGGTCTTGCCGCAGCCGCTGGGTCCGAGGAGCGTCGTGAGCCGCCCCTCGGCGATGGTCAGGCTGAGGTCGTCGACCGCGGTGAAGTCACCGAACTTCTGGCTGACGCCGACGAACTCGGCAGCGCTGGTCATCGGTTGATACCTCCGAAGATCTTGGCGAAGCCGACGGTGCGTTCGGCGAGGACGGCGAGGACGACGGTGCCCGCGAGGATGAGCGTGGCCATCGCCGCGACCATGGGGTCGTAGCTCTGCTGGACGTAGTCGAGCATCGTGACGGGCAGGGTGCGGAACTCCCGGGTCTGGAGCAGCAGGGAGAGCGGCACGTTGTTGAAGGAGGTGACGAAGCTCAGGAGCGCGGCCGAGAAGATCCCCGGGCGCAGCAGCGGCAGGGTCACCGTCGCGAAGGTCCTCAGGGGCGAGGCCCCGAGGCCCCGGGCGGCCTCCTCGACGTGCGGGTCGGCCAGCGCCAGGGACGCCCCCGTGACGCGCACCGCGTAGGGGATCATGAGCGCGGTGTGCCCGAGCGTCAGCGCGGTGAGGCTGTCGAGCCCGAACCCGATCATGAGCTGCTGGTAGAGGGCGAGCCCCACCACCAGTTCCGGGACG
Organism: Nocardiopsis sp. NPDC055824; assembly: GCF_053616335.1. Classification (NCBI taxonomy): domain Bacteria; kingdom Bacillati; phylum Actinomycetota; class Actinomycetes; order Streptosporangiales; family Nocardiopsidaceae; genus Nocardiopsis; species Nocardiopsis sp. NPDC055824. Next base: position 2,361 of record NZ_JBSHDN010000285.1, on the reverse strand, counting down.
ATGAGCGGCGACAGGAACAGACCCTCGACCAGGCCCTTGCCGGGGATCCGGCCCCGGTGGATCGCGACGGCCACGGGCACGCCGATCAGCAGCGCGAGCGCGGTGGCCAGCGCCGCCAGCTGGAGGCTCGACACGAGCGCGGTGAGGAAGGGCTCGTAGCCCAGCGCCTCCTCGAACCACCGGGTGGAGAGCCCCTCCGGCGGGAAGCGGAGCGTGCTGCCCGCGGTGAACGCGGTGACGACCACGAACAGGATCGGCACGAGCATGACGACGTATCCGGCGACCGCGAGCGCGGCGGCGACGGGGCGGCGGGTGTTCACGCTGTGGCCCCCTTGCGGCCGAAGGCGGAGGACAGGCCGGAGACGAGGAAGACGAGCACCGTCATGACGAGCGCGGTGGCCGAGGCCGAGGCCCAGTCCACCGTGACGCTGGAGTAGGCGTAGAGCTGGGTGGCGAGCATGCGCTGGCCCGAGCCGCCCAGGAGGTAGGGAGTGGTGTAGGCGGTGACGGCGCCGGCGAAGACCAGGGTGGCCGCCACGACGATGCCCGGCGACGAGAGCGGCACCACGACGCTCCAGAAGGTGCGGACCCGGCCCGCGCCCAGCCCCCGGGCGGCCTCGTCGAGGCCGGGGTCGACCTGGGCGACCGCCGAGTAGCAGGAGATGACCGCGAGCGGCAGGAACAGCTGGGTGAGGCCGAGGACGATGGCGAGCTCGGTGTAGAGCAGCTGCGGCGCCCTGTCCACGAGTCCCGTCGCGACGAGGGCCTGGCCGACGGCGCCGTTCGCGCCCAGGATGACCAGCCACCCGAAGGTGCGCACGACGTTGCTGAGGAGCAGCGGGAAGATCGCGAGCGCGAGCAGGACACCCGCCCAGCGCGAGGTGGAGCGGGCCAGCAGGTAGGCGATCGGGAACCCGAGCCCGACGCAGAGCGCCGTCACGATCAGCCCCAGGCGGACCGTGCGCCAGATGATGCGCAGGTCGTAGGGGTCCGTGAGCATCCGGCCGAGCCGGGCGAAGACCTCCGCGGCTCCCGTGCCCGGCGGGGAGAAGAGCATCAGCAGCGTCGGGACGAGGAACCCCACGAGCAGGAAGGCCAACCCGGGCACGAGCAAGAGGGCCGACTTGCGTGAGTGCACGGCCTTCCTCCTTCGGGCGTGATGAAACCGGTTGCACAACCGGTTTCACACACCCTAGGGTGCGAAGACGCGTCCACGCAGCATCATCCGTGTAAACACCGTGTAACAACCTGCGAGACCCGGTGGCCGGGCCCCTGCCCCGCGACCGGGCTAGGGTTGACCGACGAGACCTGGAGGCGAATCCGTGCCCACTCTGGCCGACGTGGCCGCGCTCGCCGCGGTGTCGAAGGCGACCGCGTCCCGCGCGCTGAGCCGTGAGGAGCTGGTGGCCCCCGAGACCGCCGCCCGGGTCAGGGCCGCGGCGAAGCAGCTGGGGTTCGTCCCCAACCGCGCCGCACGCCAGCTCGCGCGGGGGCGCACCGGCATCGTCGCCCTGGTGGTGCCCACCCTCGACAACAGCTTCTTCACGCCCATCATCGGCGGCGCCCAGGCACGGGCGGGGGAGGCCGACCTCCAGCTCACCGTGGCGGTGCACCCCCTGGACTCCCCGGACGCGCCGGGGGCCTTCACCCGCCTGGCCAGCCAGGTCGACGGCTTCGTCGTCGTGGCCCCGCGCGGACCGGACGACGTGGTCCGCGCCGCGGGGGAGCTCAAGCCCACCGTGCTGGTCGACCGCGAGATCGAGGGGATGACCTCGGCCGTGGCCGACACCGCGACCGCGTTCGGCTTCCTGGTGTCGCGCCTGGTGGACGACGGCCACGAACGGATCGTCTACGTCGGCGGACCGGCGGGCTCCTGGCAGGACCGCCAGCGGACGGCCGCCGTCACCTCCGCCGCCTCCGGCCGCGCCGAACTGACCGTCCTGGGACCCCACCCCTCCACCTTCGCCGCGGGGGTGGCGGTCGCGCCCTCCGTGCGGGACTCCGGCGCGACCGCGGTGGTGCCCTACGCGACCGCCATCGGGCTGGGCCTGATGTTCGCGCTGGCCGCCGAGCCCGCCGGACGCCCCGTCACGGTCAGCTCGGAGCGCATGGTCGTGGAGTCCCTGGCGATGCGCGGCGTACCGGCCATCGACGTCGACGGCGCCGAACTCGGCCGTGAGGCCGCGGACCTGCTGCTCGCCCGGATCGCCGCCGACCCCCGGCACCCCCTCCCGGCCGAGCGCCGGCGCCTGCCCGTGCCGGTGCGCTGGCCCGACACCGCGGAGCCCGTGGACGCGTGACCCGGGACGGCTTCCCCGTCCCGGCCGCGGAGCGCCGCAGGGTCCGCCACCGCGGCGGCGC
>NZ_JBSHDN010000284.1:0-6300 GCF_053616335.1 Nocardiopsis sp. NPDC055824 | reverse complement strand
TTCGGGAGCCGGGGGCGAGGGCGGGGCCCGCCCCGGTGCGGCGGCCGGGGCGTGCGCCACCGACCCCCGGCCGGGCGCACCCCGCGGGCGCGCCGTGCGGCCCCGCCCCCGTCACACCCTGGGGCGGGCTGTCCCGGCCGGGGTACTCCACAAGACCCCCGTTGCCACCACCACGTGACCCCGAGGCGCCGGGACCGGCCACGGGTACACGATCATCGGGGGCGGGGACCCCGCGTCACACCGGCGACGGTTCCGGTCGGCCCGTCAGCGCCGGCCGACCGACTCCGTCTCGTTCCAGAACGAGGTCAGCACACCCGACGTGGTCTCGGGCGCCTCGACGTTGGGGGAGTGGCCCGCACCCGGCACCACCAGTCTTCGCGCGCCCATCCGCTCGGCCATGTCGTCCTGGGCGGCCGGGGTCCACGCGGTGTCGTTCTCGCCGTAGACGACGAGCGAGGGGATCTTCAGGTCGGCGAGTTCGCCGACCCGGTCCTCGGCGCCCAGTAGGTCCTCGGCGGTGCGCATCAGCCCCAGGGCGCTGCTGGACAGCAGCCGTTCCCGGAGGAACTCCCGGATCACCGGGTCGGGGGTGCGGCTGCGCGCCTCCGCGTCGAACCGCTCCTCCCACAGCTCGCGGAGCCGTTCGGGGGTGGGGTCGACGGAGAGGGCGGCGATGAGGCCGCGGGCGGTCATGGCGCCCGGGCCGCCCAGGGCCGCCGGGCCGCTGCACATCAGGGTCAGCGAAGCGAGGTCGGCGAGCCCGGACAGGGCGGTCTCGCGGGCCACCAGGCCGCCGAAGGAGTGCCCCACCAGGTGGGCCTGTCCGCTTCCGCCGACGAGGTGGAGGACCTCGGCGACCACGCCGCCGAGGGAGGACAGGCGGTAGTCGGGGAGCTGGACGCCCGGGGGAGCCCGGAGGGTCTCCGGCCCCGGCGACTCGTAGGTGCCGGGAAGGTCGATCGCGACCACTTCCCGGCCCGCCTGGGCGAGGCTCTGGAGGAGGGCGATGAAGTCCTCCTTGCTGCCGGTGAAACCGTGCACCAGGACAGCGGGAGCCAGCTCGGTGCCCCCTGAGGTGGGAAGAGCGCGCAGGGCGGCGAGGGGACCGTAGGAGAGGGGCAGGTCCGCGCGCCGCACGCCCGGCGGCAGGTCGATGAACTGAGGTGTACTCACGTCGGGCCACCCTAGACGATCGGTGGCCCGGCCCGGGATACCCCGGGCCGTGGCCGGCGGAGCGGCCGCCGACACCGGCACCGCGGGGGAGACGCGGTGCCCGCACGTCGTGCGCTCGCCGTGGCGCCCGTCCTCACGGGCGCGGCACGGCGGAGGGGTCAGGTGTTCTCGGGGTCCCGGTGGGCGGTGCCGCCGCGGGTGCGGCGGCGGCGCCGGATCCTGCGGGCGCCCTCGTCGGTGGACGCGGCACCGCCGCGGGGGGCCTCCGCCTGGGCCGGGGCGGTGGTCTCCGCCTTGACCGCGGTCCCCTCGGCCGGAGCCGATCCCTGGCCGCCGCGGGTACGGCGGCGCGAGCGGTTGCGGCCGCGTTCGCCGCCGCCCTCGCCCCGGCCGCCGGTTCCACGGCCGCCCTCGCCCGGGCCGCCGGTTCCACGGTCGCGGCCGCCGTCACGCCGCCCGCCGCGGTCGCCCCGGGGCATGCCGGTGTCGCCGATGTCCTCGATCTCCTCGGCCTCCAGGCCGGCGTGGTCGGCACGCTTGTCGGCGGCCAGCTTGCCCTTGGTCCCGGCGGGGATCCGCAGCGCCTCGAAGAAGTGCGGCGAGGTGGAGTAGGTCTCCTCCGGCTCGGCGAAGGGCAGGTCCAGGGCCGCGTTGATCAGCTTCCAGCGCGGCATCTCCTGCCAGTCCACGAAGGTGACGGCGGTGCCGCTGCGCCCGGCGCGGCCGGTGCGGCCGATGCGGTGCGTGTAGGTCTTCTCGTCCTCGGGCGTCTCGTAGTTGACGACGTGCGTGACGTCGTCCACGTCGAGCCCGCGGGCGGCCACGTCGGTGGCGACCAGGATGTTGATCTTGCCGTTGCGGAAGGCCCGCAGCGCCCGCTCGCGCTGGCTCTGCCCCAGGTCGCCGTGGACGGCCGCGACGGCGAACCCGCGCGTCTTGAGCTCGGTGGCCACGCGGTCGCAGGCGCGCTTGGTCTGGCAGAACACCATGCTCTGGCCGTGGTCCTCCGCCTGGACCAGGCGGGCGAGCATCTCGATCTTGTCCATCTGGTGGGTCCGCAGCGCGTGCTGCGTGATCCGTCCGGTGATCGCGGAGCCGTCGATCTCGTTGTCGTCGCCCGCGCGGACGTGCGTCGGCTGGCGCAGGTACTTGCGGGACAGGGAGACGATCTCGCTCGGCATGGTGGCCGAGAAGAGCATCACCTGGCGCTCGGCGGGGATCCTGGTGAGGATGCGCTCGATGTCGGGGAGGAAGCCGAGGTCGAGCATCTTGTCGGCCTCGTCCAGGACCACCGCGGACACCTCGTCCAGGCGCAGGTGCTTCTGGTTCTCCAGGTCGAGCAGCCGGCCCGGGGTGCCGACGACGACGTCGGTGCCCTCCTTGAGCCCGTTGACCTGCGGCTCGTAGGAACGGCCGCCGTAGACGGTCAGCACGCGGCCGCCGCTGCGCTTGGCGGCGGTGGTCAGGTCGGCCGCGACCTGGATGGCCAGCTCACGGGTCGGGACCACCACGAGCGCGCGGGGGCGCTTGGAGGAGCCGGGGGCCTGCTGCGCCCGCTGGAGCAGCGGGAGGCCGAAGGCCAGGGTCTTGCCGGTACCGGTGCGGGCCTGGCCGATGATGTCGCTGCCGTGCAGCGCGATCGGCAGGGCGAGCTCCTGGATCGGGAAGGGCTCCGAGATCCCCTCCGCCTCCAGGGCGTCGGCGAGTTCGGTGCTCACTCCCAGGTCGCGGAAGGTCGTCTTGGGTTTGGTCGTGTCATCTGTGGTGCTCAGGGCTCAAGCCTCCATCTTGGCGGGCCGCAACGTGGCGTGGCCGCGGCGGGGTGCGGTCGCGGTCGGCTCGTGGCCGCCGCGATGGGCGCGGCTCACCGCGGCCGTTACGGCGCGGTGGCGCTGCCTGCGTGATCCGTGCGGTGCGGGGGAACCCCCTCCGCGGATCGCGGACCGTCCCCGCGTGGACGGGGAGCATCCGTGGTTCGTGGTTTCCTGGCGCGGTCTCGGCGACCACGTCGGTGGTGCGGGTCCGCGCCCGGGTGGGCGCCGCCTGCGCGGCGCCGAGGCGTGGGAGCGTCCCCGCGTGTGTGAGGAGAGTCTCGGGTCGACCGCACACGCCGGTCATCACGCAGAGTCTAGCTGGTGACGCGCCGGGTGGACATAGCAGTTCACTCCGGCTGTGGACGGCTGGGACCGTACCCGCTCCCAGCGTGTGCAACCGTGCCGGCGGCCCGTTTAGTCCCCGTGGTCCCCCGTGCCGCGCCCCGCGGCCGGGCGATACCCTGGCGGGCATGACCAAAGGCCCCTCTGCCGACCCCGGCGTGATCGACCTGCTCGGGCTGCTCGCCTACGCGGAGCTCGGTTCCTTCTTCCGTCTCGCGGACGACGCCGGACTCGCCCCGTCGCTGCGGGGCAAGGGCCAGCTGGCGGCCCTGGCCGCCGCCGAGCAGGCGCACTACCAGACGCTCCGGGACCGCCTGGAGGAGCTGGGGGTCGTCCCCGAGGAGGCCATGGAGCCGTTCGTGGCGCCGCTGGACGCCTGGCACGAGCGCACCGAGGCGCAGAGCTGGCTGGAGAGCCTCGTCAAGACCTACGTCGGCGACGGCATCGCGGGTGACTTCTACCGCAAGGTCGCGGCGCTGGCGGACGAGGAGACCGCGGCCCTGGTCGAGGGAGTCCTGGCCGAGACCGGGCGCGCCGAGTTCGTCTCCGGGGCGGTGCGCGCCGCCGTGGCGGAGGACCCCAGGCTGGCCGGCCGGCTCTCCCTGTGGGCCCGCCGGCTGGTCGGCGAGGCGCTCAGCCAGGCGCAGCACGTGGCGGTGGCCCGCCCCCGGCTGGCCGCGCTCCTGGCCGAGGACCCCCAGGGCTCCGCCGGCGCCACCGCGCTCGGCGACCTGGCCGCCGTGAGCCGGATGTTCGCCTCCCTCACCGACCGCCACAAGGCGCGCCTCGACGCCATGGGCCTGTCCGCCTGACACGGGCCGCGCCGGACCGGGGACACCACGGACACTTGACCCGTACCAGGGGCTCCCTTGGTCAAGCGGGGGTAATATCCAACACTTTCGTGACGATTCGTTGGTGGGGACACGTAAACTCGTTGAAGTCTCCCGTCTCCTGACCACGCGAGTAGGTACTTCCATGCCCCGTGGGACCTCCGTGCGCCATCCGCTGGCCGGACTCACCCGTGACTTCCACAAGATCGGCCCGCTGGACGGCCCGATCGATCCCTGGATGTGCTCTGAGCTGGACCAGCACGCCGCACAGGTGTGCGAGGGCATCACCTCCTCGGGGAGCGGGATCAACGCCCGCACCCTCGGCACCTACCTCCACGGCTTCCTCGACGGGTGCCTCGAAAGGGGCTGGGACTCGGAGGCGGTCGAATACGACTGGGAGACCCTCCGCATTCTCGCGATCTGCCGACTGGCCAAGGACCGTGGTTTCGTCCGCTAGGTTGGTGACGTCCGCAGGCGGGTGTGACCCACGACGCGAGGTTCCCCGTGGGCACCTGCCGTTCCGGTTCTCCGGCGAAAAACCCGCGCCGGGCGTACGCTGAAAGGCGTAGGCCGCTCCGGGCGGCCGATAAGCGGCCCGGCGCATCGTGGTCGGACCGGGGCACTGCGGAATGCAACGTGGGATTCGCGGTGTTATGTCGGTTCGGGAGCGGACCGGCGGACGCCGTAACTGGCGGAGCGGCCCGCAGAGCCGCGAGAAAGGAATGCGAATGAGGAGCGGTCGACATGGGGCTGCGCGCCCACCGGTCGGCGTCCTGATCCAACAGGACCGCGTCGACTTCGCGCTGTTCGCACTGATCATCGTCGTCGCACTGGTGTCGATGTTCTTCACCGGGCCGGGGAACCTCGCCTTCTGGCTGGCTTTCCTGCCGATCATCGCCTCCGTCGTCCTCGCCTTCCGGAGGATCGAGCACCTGTCGCGCCTGGAGCTGCGCGACTCCGAGTTCCTCTGAGGGCCGCCCCGCAAGGGCGCGGCGCACACGGCGAGGGCGGGGCCTGGTGGCCCCGCCCTCCTCTGCTGTCCGCGGTCTCAGGGATCCGCGGACCTTTCCGTCACGAGGCGGGCCCGCCTCCCGGTCCGGGCCGGGTGGAGGCGGACGGCGCCTGGCCCGAGGCCGTGGCGCCCTCCCTGCGCTCGGTGGGACCGCTCATCGCGGCCTCCCTGCCGGCCCGGTAGCTCTCGTCCTTGTTGAGGCGGCCGGTCTCGCGCTCGGCCACGTCGAGCCAGCGGGACCAGCGCGAGCGCATCGGCTCGATCATGCCGCCGCCGACGCCGACGACGAGGATGCCGCCGATCGTCGCCAGGACGGCGATCAGGACCGGCATGGTCACGCTCACGGCGACGCCCATCTGGTTCAGCGCCGCGATGACACCGAGGGCCAGGATGAACACCCCCGCCACGTTGGCGATGAACCGGCCGTAGGACAGGCCGCCCAGCGCGCCCGAGATGATGTCGCGGACCGCCTTGGCGATCATGGCGGCGACCACGACGATCACCAGGGCCACGATGCCGCGCGGGATCCAGGAGATGACGTCGCTGAGCAGCGTGCTGATCGGGTTCGGACCGAAGACGTTGAACGCGAGAGTGAACACGAACAGCAGTCCGACGTAGTAGATGATCTTTCCGCACAGCTCGCTGGCGGTCCAGCGGCTCCGCTCGAAGTACTCGCCCACACCCCCGCGGTGCAGTGCGCGGTCCAGTCCGACGCCGTGCAGGCCCTTCGCGACCCCCTTGCCCACCAGCCAGGCGATGAACCAGCCCAGAACCAGGATCACGAGGAAGCCGATCAGCAGCGGTACGAAACCCACCACCGCCTGCCAGGCCGTCGTCAGGCCCTGACCCATGTCCATAACGTCTTCACCCCCAAATCGCTCACTCCGCCGGCGTGCCGAATTCGGCCCGGGCGGACTCCGCGAAGAGAAGCCATTTACTTCTCATTCCGGCGATACCCGGCGAACGGGAATCGAACCGCTTGTGAGACGTCGGGCGAGGGGATTGCCTTTTCTTGGTGAATTTCTTGCGAAAAAGGGGGAGAGGGATTCGCCGTGAGGGGGGACAATGCCGCCGGGACGATCGGTTCCGCCACAACGCGGGACCCCCGGGCGCGCCGTGCGCCCGGGGG
>NZ_JBSHDN010000283.1:0-6363 GCF_053616335.1 Nocardiopsis sp. NPDC055824 | reverse complement strand
TCAGCAGCTCACCGGCGGCCTTGACCCAGATGACCTGGTTGTCGCCCTCGGCGGTGATGGTGCCCTCGGTGGCGGCGAGCTGGCCCGCGATGCCCTGCGTCAGCAGCAGCCCCGGGCCCGGCCCCCGCCCCGGCCGGGCCCGGGGAGGGCCGCGCCCGCGACGGGGCGTCCGGGGCACGGGCGTCCCGGCCCGCGGGACGCCGGCTCCGCCACGGGGCCGTGTCCCGGCCCACGTTGCGCACAGAACCGCGCGTTCCGTTCAGGAGCGCTGAATGGTATTCCTGTGGGGTGACCGACTGGGACCTCCGCAAACTCCGCGTCCTCCGCGCCCTGGAGGAGTTCGGGACAGTCCGGGCGACCGCGGAGGCGCTGCGCATGACGCCGTCCGCCGTCTCCCAGCAGCTCTCCTCCCTCTCGCACCAGGTGGGGGTGGCGCTGCTGGAGGCGCACGGGAGGCGGGTCCGCCTCACCGACGCGGCCCACGTGCTGCTCCGGCACACCGACATCGTGATGGCCCAGCTGGAACGGGCCGAGGCCGAGCTGGACGGCTTCGTCCGCGGCGAGATCGGGCACGTCCGCGTCGGCGCGTTCGCGACCGCCATCCCCAGCCTCGTGGTCCCGGCGCTCCACGCCCTGCGCCGCGAGTACCCCGGTCTCACCACGAAGGTGCACCAGGCCGACGCCGCCGAGGTCTACGACCTCCTCTCGGCGGGGGAGATCGACGTCGGCCTGTCCCTGGCCGCGCAGGCGCCGACCGCCCACGACGGCCGCTACGACCGGAGGGAACTCCTCACCGACCCCCTGGACGTGGCCCTGCCGGCGCACCACCGCCTCGCCTCCGCCCGCGCCCTCCGCCTGGGCGACCTCTCCGGGGAGCCCTGGATCTACGGGGCGTCCGGGCCCTGGCGGGACATCACCGTCTCCGCCTGCGCCCAGGCGGGGTTCGTCCCGGAGCAGGCCCACGTCGCCTCCGACTGGCGGGCCATCCTCGACATGGTCGCCGCGGGGCTGGGCGTCGCGCTGATCCCCCGCCTCGCCGCGACGGGCGACACCCCCGGGGTCAGCCTGCGGGTCCCGCACTCCGACCAGCCCCGCCGCCACGTGGTGACCGCGGTGCGCTCAGGGGCCGGGGAGCACCCGCGGATCGCCGTGGTGCTGCGCGCCCTGGCGGACACCGCCAGAGGGCTCGGCGGCTCCACCGTTCAGTACAACTGAACAGTGTGGTCATAAACTTTCGCTGGAAGTTACCGGTTTGTCCTGGGACGCTGGGAAGCGTCCGACGACCTCGCAACCCGGGAGAGACATGAGCCAAGGCCGCCCCTTCGACCCGCGCGACTACAACGCCCAGCCCTACGCGGGCGGCGACCCCTACGCCGACTACCGGGACGGCGAACACGACTTCTCCGGCCTCGTCGACCTCGCCGACCGCCGGCTGGGGGGCGGCGTGGTCGCCGCCAACGACGAGTTCTTCGCCCAGCGCGAGAACCTCCTCAAGCCCGACCGGGCGCAGTTCGACCCGCACGCGTTCGGGCACAAGGGCAAGGTCATGGACGGCTGGGAGACCAGGCGCCGCCGCGGGGCCGGCGCCGAGCACCCCCACCCCGCCGCCGACGACCACGACTGGGCCCTGGTCCGCCTCGGCCTCCCCGGGGTCGTCCGGGGGCTGGTCGTCGACACCGCGCACTTCCGCGGCAACCACCCGACCGAGGTCTCCGTCGAGGCCGCCCACCTGACCGGCACCCCCACCACGGACGAGCTCCTGGCCGCCGAGTGGACCGAGATCGTGCCCCGCGTGCCCGTCCACGGGCACGCCGCCAACGACTTCGCGGTGGCCCTGGAGCGCAGATGGACCCACCTGCGCCTCAAGCAGTTCCCCGACGGCGGGGTCGCCCGCCTGCGCGTGTACGGCGAACCCGTCGCCGACCCCGCCTGGCTCGCCTCCCTGGGCGGCTTCGACCTGGCGGCCCTGGTCAACGGCGGCACGGTCGAGGACGCCTCGGACCGCTTCTACTCCTCGCCCAACAACATCATCCTCCCCGGGCGCTCGCAGAAGATGGACGACGGCTGGGAGAACCGCCGCCGCCGCGACACCGGGCACGACTGGGTGCGCTTCCGCCTCACCGCCCAGGCCACGGTCCGCGCCCTGGAGATCGACACCGCCTACCTCAAGGGCAACTCCGCGGGCTGGGTGACGGTCATGGGGCGGGACGCCGGATCGGACGCCCCCGACGCCTGGTTCGAGATCGTGGGCCGGACCCGGCTCCAGCCCGACAGCGCCCACCGCTTCGTCCTGGACTCCCCCGTCACGGTCACCCACGTGCGCACCGACGTGTTCCCCGACGGCGGCATCGCCCGCCTGAACGTCTACGGCTCGCTGACCGAGGCCGGCGCCGCCGACCTCGGCAGCCGCTGGGACTCCCTCCTGGGCTGACCGCCGGGACGGCCGCCGCGCCGGGGCGGGCACACCACCGTGTGCCCGCCCCTCGGCGTGCCGGCCCGGCCCGTGCCCTCCTCATCCGCCGCGCACGGCCCCGGCCGGGCCGTCGGACGGACCCGCGCACCCGGCGTCCGGGGCCCGGGACGGGGAGGGACGGGGGCGGCCCCCTCGGACCGCCGGCCCCGGGGGCCGGCTCAGTCCCGGAGCAGCATCCGCCCGGCCGCGCCGGACGGGCCGACGTCCTCGCCGCGCAGGACGGTGCGCCGCACGCGCCCCACGAGGTCGGCGCCGTCGTAGGGGCTCACCGGGTTGCGGTGCCGGAGCGCGCGCACGTCCACCCGGAAGGACTCCTCGGGGGCGACGACCGCGAAGTCGGCGTCGTGGCCCACCCTGATCGCGCCCTTGTTGCGCACCCCGGCGACCCGCGCGGGCCCCGAGGACATCCAGCGCACCACGTCCGCCAGGTCCACGCCGCGGCGGCGCGCCTCCGTCCACACGGCGGCGAAGCCCACCTGGAGCCCCGAGACCCCTCCCCAGGCGGTCCCGAAGTCGCCGGTGTCCAGGTCCTTCAGGTCGGGGGTGCTCGGTGAGTGGTCGCTGACCACGCAGTCGATCAGCCCGTCCCGGAGCGCCCTCCACAGGAGGTCCCTGTTGGCGGAGTCCCGGATGGGCGGGCAGCACTTGAACTGGGTGGCCCCGGCGGGCACCGCCTCGGCCTCCAGGGTGAGGTAGTGCGGGCAGGTCTCCACCGTGAGCGGAACACCGTCCGCCCGGGCCTGCGCGATCAGCGGGAGCGCCGAGGCGCTGGACAGGTGCAGGATGTGCGCCCCGGTGCCCGTGCGCCGCGCCACCTCGATCACCCTGGCGATCGCCGCGTGCTCGGCGGTGTCGGGGCGCGACGCCAGGAAGTCCGCGTAGTCGCGCCCGGAGGCCGGCGGGGCGGTCTCCAGCACGGCCGGGTCCTCGGCGTGCACGATGATCCTGCCGCCGAACTCCCCGACGGCCTCCGCCGCCGTCAGCAGCTCCTCCGGGGAGAGGTGGCCGAACTCGTCCACCCCGGACGGGGACAGGAAGGCCTTGAAGCCGAAGACGCCCCTCTCCCAGAGCGCGGTCAGCTCCTTCGTGTCCCCGGGGCGGCTGTTCTCGGGAACGGCCCCGCCCCAGAAGCCCACGTCCACGGCGAGCTTGCCCTCGGCCGCGGCCCGCTTGGCGTCCAGGCCCGCGACGGTGGTGGTGGGGGGCACGCTGTTCAGCGGCATGTCGAGCAGGGTCGTGACGCCGCCCAGGGCGGCGGCCCCGGTGGCCGAGGCGAACCCCTCCCACTCGGTGCGCCCCGGTTCGTTGACGTGCACGTGGGTGTCGACCAGCCCGGGCAGGAGCACCTCGTCCTCGGCGAGGGTGATCTCCCTGCGGGCGATCAGCGGCGCCCGGTCCCCGACGAGGACGTCCACCACGCGGCCGTCGCGCACCCCGACGGTGACGGGCCGCTCCCCCTCGGGGGTGACGGCTCTGCGGGCGCGTACGGCGAGATCGTGTCGCGTCATGTGTCCCTACTCCTGTCCGACGCGTCGTGTGGCCAGTCCGACCAGGGTCGCGGTGTCGGCCCCGGACGCCTCGGCCACCTCGGTCTCGTCCAGTGCCCCGCAGCGCACCCCGCTGACCAGGGCCGCGGCGAGGGCCTGGGCGGTGGCCGGCTCGTCCAGCACCCCTCCCTCGACGGCGCCGAGGTAGGCGCGCAGGCGGGCGGCGGCGGGGGCGAAGGCCTCCCGGTAGAAGGCGTAGGTGGCCAGGTAGCGGGTGACGAGCTGGTGCGGGTGCAGGTCCCACCCCTGGTAGAACCCGCGTTCCAGGGATCGGCGGACCAGGGAGGCGTGCAGTCCCCACGCGGAGCGCACCTCCTCCGGGGAGCCGACGGGCAGCACGTTGGTGGACCCGTCCGACAGCCACACGCCCGTGCCGGCCGCCGCCACCTGCATGACGGCCTTGGCGTGGTCGGCGACCGGGTGCGCCATGCTCTGGTACGCGGCGGTGACCCCGCACGCGGCGCTGTAGTCGTAGGTCCCGTAGTGGAGGGCGCTGACCCGCCCCTGCCCGGCGTGGATCATGCGGGCGACCGCGGCGGTCCCGTCGGGGAGCAGGATCGACTGGGGGGTCTCGATCTGGAGCTCGAAGCGCAGCCTCCCGGCCTCCAGGCCGAGGCGCTCCTCCAGCTCGTCGGTGAGCCACACCATGGCCTCGACCTGCTCCACCGAGGTGATCTTGGGCAGGGTGAGGACCAGGTTGGCGGGAAGCCCCCCGTTCTCCTCCATGAGCGTGACCAGGAAGAGGGCGAGACTGCGGGCGCCTCGGGCCCGCCCGGCGGCCTCCATCCCCTTCATGCGGATGCCGAAGTGGGGCGGGGCCTGCCCCGCGGCGAGGTCGGCCGAGAGGGCACGGGCCGCGGACACGACGTCGGCGTCCTCGGCCTCGTCGCCCCGGTCCCCGTAGCCGTCCTCCAGGTCGGCGCGCAGGTCCTCGACGGGCTCGGCGGCCAGCTTGTCCCCCAGCCGGGGGAGGATCTCGGCCACGGCGGCCACGTCGGTCCCCGTCGCCTCCGCCAGGTCCGCGGCCGTCGGCGCGTACTCGGCCAGCGAGGCCGCGGCGTCCTTCCCCCACTCGGCCGCGAGGCCGGGCCGCACCCGGTCCGCCGGGACGTACACGGTGTGCACCGGCTGCCGGGCCCCGGAGGAGCCGGGGTAGGCGAGGGCGAGCCTGGCGTCCGCGTCGGCGAGGCGCGCGTTCAGCCCCGCGGTGAGCACGTCCAGGGCGAGATCGGGCGCCGGGCGACGGCTTTCGGACCGGTCCTCTTCCACGTGTGTGTCCTCTCCGAAGCGATGTTTTTCCTATCGTGGATGCTAACTTTTGCAATCCGGAAGAACAAGAGAGACCATGGGGAAGTCCGGACCGCCCGGATCACAGCGGCCCCAGAACACCCGGACAGCCGGTTCCGCCCGTGCTATAGAAGACACTGATGCCGAGAACTCTTTTTCGTATCGCAGAAGCAAGAGCCTGAACCCACGCCACAGCCCACGGGAGCGCGTCCGTTGTCAGTCCCACAGACCTCTCTAGTCACCGACGAAGCGGGCAAACGCGAACGCTCCGGTGGTGTGCAGTCGCTCGACCGCGCCTTCTCCCTGCTGGAGATCATGGCGGAGGCGGGCGGCGAGACCTCGCTGAGCCAGCTGGCCGAGTCCTCCGGCCTCCCGCTCCCGACCATCCACCGCATCATCCGCACCCTGGTGGGCAACGGGTACGTGCGCCAGCTCCCCTCCCGCCGCTACGCGCTCGGCCCCCGGCTCATCGGCCTGGGCGACAAGGCCTCCCAGATGCTCGGGACCTGGGCCAGGCCGCACCTGGCCCAGCTCGTGGAGGACCTCGGGGAGACCGCGAACCTGGCCATGCTGGACGGCGACAAGGTCATCTACGTGGCGCAGGTCCCCTCGCCGCACGCCATGCGCATGTTCACGGAGGTCGGCCGCCGTGTGCTGCCGCACTCCGCCGGGGTGGGCAAGGCCCTGCTCTCCCAGCTGAGCGACGAGGAGGCCCTGGCCACGGTGCGCCGCACCGGGATGCCCGCGGCCACCGACCGCACCATCACCGAGCCCGAGCGGTTCGTCACCGAGCTGCACAGGGTCCGCGACCAGGGGTTCGCCATCGACGACGGCGAACAGGAGATCGGGGTGCGGTGCGTCGCGGTCCCGGTCGCGGGCGCCCCGTCGGGCATGGCCGTGTCCGTCTCCGGTCCGGAGGCCCGCGTCAGCTGGGAGTTCGTGGAGCGCGCCGCGCCCATCGTGCAGCACTGCGCGACCATGCTCGCCACGGACCTCAACAACCAGTCCTGACCCGGCCCGGGAACGGCGGAAGGGGCGGACCGGCCGGTCCGCCCC
>NZ_JBSHDN010000282.1:0-6379 GCF_053616335.1 Nocardiopsis sp. NPDC055824 | reverse complement strand
CGGGAGCTCCCGTGCGCGGCCGTCGCCGTGTCGGCGGGTCCTCCTTCCCCGACCCCGTCCCCGCCCTCCTCCACGCGCCGCGCCGGCCGCGGCGCGGTCGCCCCGTCCCCGGGCCGCCCCTGGATAATCGGTGCGGAGCGGCCGTGCACGGGCGGCCCGGACCGGAGGGGGAGACATGGGCACGACGCGAACGCACGCGGCCGGCGCCGTGATGCTCGGCCTGGCGGCGGGCGCGCGCTCCTCGCTCGGGACGGCCGCACCCCTGTGGCCGGCCTCGTCCGGGCGGCGGCGGGTGTTCCTCGCCGCGGGAGTCCTCGGGGAGTTCGTCGCGGACAAGTCTCCGGTCGTCCCCAGCCGCCTCTCCTGGCCGAGTCTCCTCGCCCGCTCCGCCAGCGCGGCCGCCGGAGGCGCGATGCTGGCCCGGGAGCGCTCGCGACCGGTCGCCGGCAGCGCCGTGCTCGCGGCCGCCGCCGCGCCCCTCGGCGCGCTCGCGGGGTCCGGGTGGCGGAAGCTGTGGACCGACGGCGGACTCCCCCCGTGGATCGGCGCCCTCGTCGAGGACGGCCTCGCCCTCGCTCTCGCGGCGGCCGCCTGCCGGGGGGTCCGCGGCGCGGCCGGGGACGAGGGGCCCGGCCCGTGGCGGACCGGCCGCCCGCACCTCCTCGCGGGGGCGGGTTCGGCCCGCGCCCGCTCCGGGTAGGTGACCCGGGCAGAACACGCATCCGACCCTGGGGAAGCACATGGCACGCCTGATCGACCTGCACGGCACCGCGCTGGAGGAGTTCGACCGCCGGGTCCGGGCGGTCGGGCTCACCGACTGGGCCCGGCCCACGCCCTGCACGGACTGGGACGTGCACGACCTGGTCAACCACCTGGCCACCGAGCAGCTGTGGGTCCCGCCCCTGCTGGGCGGGGCCCGGATGGAGGACGTCGGCGACCGTTTCGACGGGGACAACCTGGGTGAGGAGCCCGCGGCCTCCTGGGCGGTGGTCTCGAGGGAGGCCCGGACGGCCTGGCTCGGCCTGTCGTCCCTGGAGCGCACGGTCCACCTGTCCTTCGGGGACGTGCCCGCCGAGGTGTACCTCTGGCAGATGACCTTCGACCTGGCCGTCCATGCCTGGGACCTGGCCCGCGCGATCGGCGCGGACGAGGCGCTCGACCCCGACCTGGCCAAGGAACTCCACGCCTGGGCCTCCGATCAGGACTTCGGGCCGGGGCAGATGTTCGACGCGCCCTCCCCGGTCGGCCCCGACGCGACGGCCCAGGACCGCCTGATCGCGCTCACCGGACGCACGCCCTGAGCGGTCCCCGGACGCGGGCGGCCGGGGGACGCACCCGCCCCTCCGCCGGGCTGCCGCAGCCCCTGTCCCCAGCGGCTCCGGGGCGCCCCCGGACGCGGCACGAGCCGTCCGGCACCGCCCCGACGTGGCGGCTTCGCCGAGCCACCCCCGTGTCACACACTGGGACGAGAGCTGTACGAGGGGCAACGAGGGGAAGGCACATCCGGTGGACGCCACGATCACCCTGCGGGTCGACGGTGAGGAGCGCCGGCTCACCGTCGACACCCGCACCACACTGTTGGACGCGCTGCGAGACCGGCTGGAGGCGACCTCGCCCAAGAAGGGCTGCGACCACGGGCAGTGCGGAGCGTGCACCGTCCTCCTGGACGGGCGCCGCATCCTGTCCTGCCTGGCGCTCGCGGTCGCGCACGACGGCGCCGACGTCACCACCGCGGCCGGCCTGGGGAGCGGGGACGGCGCCCCCGGCGGGGAACTCCACCCCGTGGCCCGCGCCTTCGTCGACCACGACGGCTTCCAGTGCGGCTACTGCACCCCCGGCCAGGTCTGCTCGGCCGTGGGCATGCTGCGGGAGGCCGAGGCCGGCTGGCCCAGCCACGCGACCGCGGACCTCGACGCCCCGGTGAGCCTGGACGACGAGGAGATCCGCGAGCGCATGAGCGGCAACCTGTGCCGGTGCGGCGCCTACACCAACATCGTCGCCGCGATCAGGGAGGCGGCACGGTGAGGCCCTTCGACTACACGCGGCCCGACGGGCCCGCGGACGCCGTCGCCCTGGTCGCCGACGACCCCGGCGCCGCCTACCTCGCGGGCGGCACCAACCTGGTCGACCACATGAAGCTCGGCGTGGCCTCGCCCACCCGGCTCGTGGACGTGCGCGGCCTGCTCGGCAACCGGGTCGAGGAGCTCCCCGGCGGGGGACTCAGGATCGGCGCCTCCGTGCCCAACAGCGACCTGGCCGCCCACCCGGCGGTCCGCCGCCGCTACCCGGTCCTGTCCGCCGCGCTGCTCGCCGGCGCCTCGGGGCAGCTGCGCAACGCCGCCACCACCGGCGGGAACCTCTTCCAGCGCACCCGCTGCCCGTACTTCCAGGACACCACCACGCCCTGCAACAAGCGCGAGCCCGGCACGGGCTGCTCGGCCCTGGAGGGGCACGGACGCGACAACGCCGTCCTCGGCGCCTCCGACCACTGCGTGGCGACCCACCCCTCCGACATGGCGGTGGCGCTCGCCGCGCTGGGCGCCGAGGCGCGCGTGCTCGGCCCCGGCGGGGAGCGCGTCGTGCCGATCCCGGGCCTGCACCGGCTCCCCGGCAGCGAACCCGAACGCGACACCGTCCTCGGACACGGCGACCTGATCACCGCGGTCGACCTGCCCCACCTGCCGGTGGCCGCACGGTCGGCCTACCGCAAGGTGCGCGACCGCGCCTCCTACGCGTTCGCGCTGGTGTCGGTGGCCGCCGCGCTCGACGTCGTGGACGGCACGGTCGCGGACGTGCGCATCGCCTTCGGCGGACTGGCGCACGTCCCCTGGCGCGCCCACCGCGCGGAGGAGGCGCTGATCGGCGGACCGGCGACGGAGGAGGCGTTCCGCGAGGCCGCCCGCGCCGAGCTCGCCGACGCCCGCACCGGGCGCGACAACGCCTTCAAGGTCCCCATGGCCGTCAACACGCTCGCGTCCACGCTGCGCGGCCTCACCGCCGAGGAGGCACGATGACCACCACGCCGAGCACGCCGTCCGTCGGGCGTCCGCTGACACGCCTGGAGGGGGAGGCCAAGGTCACCGGCCTGGCGCCCTACGCCTACGAGTACGCCCTCACCGACCCGCTGTACCTGGGCCCGGTCCTGTCCACCGTCGCCCGGGGCAGGGTCAGCGCCGTGGACACCGCACGGGCGGAGGAACTCCCGGGGGTGCGCGCCGTCCTGACGCCCGCCAACGCCGAACGGCTGGCCGACACCGAGGACCGGGAGTTCGCCGTCCTCCAGAGCGACGAAGTGTCCTTCCGCGGCCAGTTCGTGGCGGCCGTGGTCGCCGACACGCCCGAGACGGCCCGCGAGGCGGCCGGGCTGGTGGACGTCGCCTACGAGACGCTCGCGCACGACGTGACGCTGACCGCCGACCACCCGCGCCTGTACCGGCCGGAGGAGGTCAACACCGGTGTCGAGGCGGACACCGAGCAGGGGGACCCCGACGCCGCGCTCGCCCGCGCGGCCGTCGTGGTGGACCGCACCTACCGCACGCCCATGGAGCACAACAACCCCATGGAGCCGCACACCACCGTCGCCCTGTGGGACGAGGGGGGCGGCCGTCTCACCCTCTACGACTCCACCCAGGGAGCGCACCCCGTCCGGCACACGGTCGCCGGGGTCTTCGGCCTCGACCCGGAGCGCGTCAGGGTGGTCGCCCCGTACGTCGGGGGAGGGTTCGGGTCCAAGGGCTCGGCGCACGCGCACAACGTCCTGGCCGCGATGGCGGCCCGCGCCGTCCCCGGACGCCCGGTCAAGTTCGCGCTGACCAGGCAGCAGATGTTCAGCCTGGTCGGCTACCGGACGCCCACCATCCAGAGGCTGCGGCTCGGGGCCGACCGCGACGGGCGCCTGGACGCCGTCGTGCACGACGTCGTGGAGCAGACCTCGAAGATCAAGGAGTTCGCCGAGCAGAGCGGGGTGTGCACCCGCATGATGTACGCGGCCCCCCACCGGCGCACCACGCACCGGCTGGCGCCCCTGGACGCGCCCATCCCGTTCTGGATGCGCGCCCCGGGCGAGGCGCCGGGGATGTACGCGCTGGAGTCGGCCATGGACGAGCTCGCCCACGAGTGCGGGGTCGACCCGGTGGAGCTGCGCCTGCGCAACGAACCCCCGGTCGACCCCTCGACGGGGGAGCCCTGGTCGGACCGGGCTCTCGTCAGGTGTCTGCGCGAGGGTGCCGAGCGCTTCGGCTGGCACGGGCGCGACCCCGCGCCGGGGGCCCGCCGCGAGGGCGACTGGCTGGTGGGCACGGGGGTCGCCTCCGCCATGTACCCGCACATGGTGAACCCGGGGTCGGTGGCCGAGATCCGGTACGGCGAGGACCGCCGCTACCACGTCGGCATCGGCGCGGCAGACATCGGCACCGGAGCGCTGACGGCCCTCACCCAGATCGCCGCGGACGCGCTGGGGCGCCCGCTGTCGGAGGTCGTGGTCTCCATCGGCGACACCGACCTGCCGGAGGCCTCCGTGGCGGGCGGCTCCAGCGGCACCACGTCCTGGGGGGCGGCGCTGGTCGCCGCGGCCCGGGTCTTCAGGGCCGAACACGGCGAGGCTCCCGCGCCGGGCGCGAGCGCGCGCGGGACCGCGCCCGAGGACACCGCGACGCCGGGCTACTCGCAGTACTCGTTCGGCGCCCACTTCGTGGAGGCGCGGGTGCACGCCGACACGGGGGAGATCCGGGTCCCGCGCATGCTGGGCCTGTTCTCGGTCGGCCGGGTCGTCAACCCTCGCACGGCGCGCTCGCAGTTCCTCGGGGGGATGGTCATGGGCCTGTCGATGGCGCTCTACGAGCAGAGCGTGGTCGACCCCGCCTTCGGCCATGTGGTCAACCACGACCTGGCCCAGTACCACGTCGCCGTGCACGCGGACGTGTCCGGGCTGGAGGCCGACTGGCTGGAGGGGGAGGACCCGCACGCGGGCCCCCTCGGTTCACGGGGCGTGGGGGAGATCGGCATCGTCGGCACGGCGGCGGCCGTCGCGAACGCCTGCCACCACGCCACCGGCGTCCGGGTCAGGAACCTGCCTCTCACCCCGGACCTCTTCCTGCGCTGACCTGCGAGGAGGGACGGCTCGCCCCGGCGGCGGGCCCGCGCGCGTGCGCGGGCCCGATTGGAGCGCCCCGCCGCGGGTAGCCCGGGGACCGTGCACCGACACGGGGAGGGAACGCACATGGTGGAAGCGATGGCACCGCCGTGGTCGCTGGGCTGGAGTATCGCGATCTTCGTCCTGGTGGCCGCGGTGACCGTGGTGGCCAGCGTCAGGATGGCCACCCTCGGGGACGTCCTCGCGGACCGCACGGGGTGGGGGGAGGCCGTCTTCGGCGCGGTCTTCTTCGGCCTGGCCACGTCCCTGTCGGGGATCGTGATGACGGCGGTGAGCGCCGCCGCGGACCAGCCGGGGCTGGCCTACAGCAACGCCGTCGGGGGGATCGCCGCCCAGACCCTCGCTCTGGCGGTGGCCGACTTCTTCCACCGCCGCGCCAACCTGGAGCACGCCGCGGCCTCGTCGGCGAACCTGCTCTTCTGCTGCCTGCTGATCGGGATGCTGTCCCTGGCCCTGATGTCCGGCTTCGGGCCCGACGTGACGGTGCTGGGGGTCCACCCGGCCTCGGTCGTCCTCGTCGCCTTCTACGCGGGCGGGCTCCGGCTGATCCACCACGAGGGAGCGCACCCGATGTGGCGCGCCGTACACACGCGGGAGACGGTGGTGGACGTCCCCGGCGCCTCCGGCGGCGCCCCGGCGCCCGGCTCCGGGGGCGGTTCCGCGGGGAGCGGGACCGTGGACGCCGTCCGCGCGGACACCCCGGCGGGCGAGGGGGCCGGGGGCACGGCCTCCCTGTGGGCGGGTTTCGCGGTGGTCGGCACCGTCGTGGCCGTGGGCGGCTGGGCCCTGGCGGAGGCGGCGGTCGTCGTCGTGGAGTCCACCGGGCTCAGCGCGGGGCTCGTCGGCGCGGTGGCGATGGGCGCGGTCAACGCCCTGCCCGAGACGGTCGCGGCGGTCGCCGCCGTCCGGCGGGGCGCCATGACGCTGGCCGTGGCGGCGATCATCGGCGGCAACAGCCTGGACGTGCTCAACCTGGCGGTGGGCGACGTCTTCTACCGCTCGGGGTCGCTGTTCCACGTCGCGGGAACCGACGAGCTCTTCCTCACCTGCGGTGCGCTGCTGATGACGGTGGTGCTCCTCGCCGGGCTCATCGTCCGCCAGGCGCGCGGATGGGGCCGGATCGGCTTCGAGGGCGTGCTGCTGATCGCCGTGTACGCGGGGATCGTCGGTGTGCTGGCCTTCTGAGGCGGGTCCGCCGGCCGCTGCGGGGCGCGGTCCGGAGGGCGC
>NZ_JBSHDN010000281.1:0-6407 GCF_053616335.1 Nocardiopsis sp. NPDC055824 | reverse complement strand
CTCCGGCCCCGGGGGGGCCCCGCCGGGGCCGGGGCCGAAAGCCGGGGGCCCCCCGCCCGGGGGGGGGGGGGCGCCCGGGGAAGGAGACCGACTCTAGAGCACCTTGGACAGGAAGGCCCGGGTGCGCTCGTGCCTGGGGGAGGAGAGCACCTCGGAGGGCACCCCGGACTCCACCACGAGGCCGTCGTCCATGAACACCAGGGAGTCGCCGACCTCGCGGGCGAACCCCATCTCGTGGGTGACGACCACCATGGTCATGCCTCCCCGGGCCAGGTCGCGCATGACGTCCAGGACCTCGCCGACCAGCTCCGGGTCGAGCGCGCTGGTGGGCTCGTCGAACAGCATGAGGGCCGGTTCCATGGCCAGCGCGCGGGCGATCGCCACGCGCTGCTGCTGGCCGCCGGAGAGCTGGTCCGGGTAGGCGTCCGCCTTGTCCGGCAGGCCCACGCGCTCCAGGAGCTCCAGGGCCTTGGCGGTGGCCTCCGCGCGCGGGACCTTCTTGACCTGCACCGGGGCCTCGATGATGTTGCCGACGACGCTCAGGTGCGGGAACAGGTTGAACCGCTGGAAGACCATCCCGATGTCGCTGCGCTGGGCGGCGATCTCGTTGTCGCGGAGTTCGTACAGGCGGCCGCGCTTCTGCCGGTAGCCCATGAGCTCCCCGTTGACCCACAGCCGTCCGGCGGAGAGCTTCTCCAGGTGGTTGACGCACCGGAGGAACGTCGACTTCCCCGACCCCGAGGGGCCGATGATGCACATGACCTCACCGCGCCTGACCTGGAGGTCGATGCCCTTGAGGACCTCCAGCCGCCCGAAGCTCTTGTGCACGTTGTCGGCCACCACGAGCGCGTCGGCGGGCAGCTCGGCGCCCTCGGCCGTCTCGATTACCTGCTCGCCCATCAGTGAGCCCCTCCGACGATGCGGCCGCGGATACCGCCGTACTGCCCCGGATTGAACCTGCGCTCGATGAAGTACTGGCCGACCATCAGCACGCTGGTGATGGTGAGGTACCACAGGCAGGCGGCGACCAGCATCGGGAAGATCTGGTAGGTCCGGGATCCGATGGCCTGGAGCTGGTAGAACAGCTCGATGGTGACCGGCACGTACGCCAGCAGCGCCGTGTCCTTGAGCATGGCGATGGTCTCGTTGCCCGTGGGCGGGATGACGACCCGCATGGCCTGCGGCAGGGTGATCCGCCGCATGATCCTGCCGCGGCCCATGCCGAGGGCCTGCGCGGCCTCGGTCTGCCCCTTGTCGACGGACTGGAGCCCGGCCCGGATGATCTCGGCCATGTAGGCGCCCTCGGAGAGCGACAGGGCGAGCAGGCCCGCCACGTAGCCGCTCAGGAGGGTGCGGGTGTCGATCTCGAAGAAGCGGGCGTCGCCCTCCAGCCCGAGCCACGGCATCCAGTAGTTGTCGAACGGCAGGCCGATGGCGATCGTGGTGTACAGGATGGCGATGTTGCCGAAGAGCACCGCCAGTACCAGGCGGGGCACACCGCGGAAGAACCAGGTGTACAGCCACGAGACCGCCATCAGGACGGGGTTCCCGGAGAGCCGCATCACCGCGAGGACGATGCCCAGGACGATGCCGATGAGCATCGAGAGCACGGTGGCGCTGATGGTGACCCACACGCCGCGGACCACCGGGTCCGAGAACATGTGCTCCAGCATGAACGGCCAGTTGAACGCGTCGTTCGTGAACAGCATGTGCACGAACATGGCGGCGAGAACCAGGATCACCGCCGCGGCGACCCACCGCTCCGGGTAGCGGACGGGGACGGCGGTGACGGGCTCGGTGGAGCGGCCCGGGGTCGGATTCGGCGACCCCGGACCGCTCACCGGTTCGGTCGGTGAGGACACAGGTCAGTCTTTCGCTCGGTGGATGTCTGTGGGGGTTGTGCCCCTACAGCTCGGGGTTCACCTCGGCGGTCTCCAGGACACCGGCCTCGACGCCCCACTCGCCCAGGATCTCGGTGTAGGTGCCGTCCTCGATGATGGCGTTGAAGGCCGCGGCGACGGCCTCGGCGAGCTCCGTGTCCTCCTTGTGGGTGAGGACGCCGTACGGGGCGGCGTCGTACTGCTCCCCGATGAGCTCCAGGACGCCCTCGCCGGTCTGCTCCAGCGCGTAGACGGCGGTGGGCATGTCGGCCAGGGACGCGTCGTTGACCCCGGAGACGACGGTCTCGGTCGCGAGCGGCTGGTTCTCGAACTTCTGGATGGTGATGGCCTCTTCGCCGGCCTCGACGCAGGCCTCGCTGCGCGCCTCGATGTCGGCGTCGTGGGTGGTGTCGGACTGGACCGCGATGCGCATGCCGCAGGCGTTGTCGGGGTCGACGTCCTGCGGGTTGCCGGTCTGGGCGAACCACTGGGTGCCCGAGGAGAAGTAGCTGATCATGTTGACCTGCTCCATGCGCTCCTCGGTGACGGTGAACGAGGACGAGCCCAGGTCGTAGGTCCCGGTGTCGACGCCGATGACGATGGAGTCGAAGGCGGTCGGCACCCACTCGGCCTCCAGGCCGAGCTTGCCGAGGGCCGCGGTGACCAGGTCCACGTTGAAGCCGAGGGCCGTCTCGCCGTCCTCGTCCAGGTACTCCCCGGGCGGGTAGGAGGCCTCGACGCCGATCGTGACGGAACCGGCCTCGGCGATGTCCGCGGGCACCAGCGCGGCGAGCTCCTCGTCGACCTCGACGGCGGGGGCCTCGGGCGTCGCGGTCTCCTCCGAGGCGCCGCCGTCCCCGCCGCACGCGGTCAGGGCCAGGACGCCGGCGACGGACAGGGCGCCCAGGGTGAGAGGCGCGGAGTGGGGCTTGAGCAGAGCCATCGTGGGGTCTCCTTCAGAGCACGGAGTGCCTGGTCGGAGGCGGGTTCGTGGCCCCACCGCCCGAGCCAAAACGACTATTGAGATCATTGTGCGACAAAAGCTGATAAGTCGGTGCCGTCCTATCGTGCCGACCCGCGATTTTCCTGTGGTCACCGTTGTGAGAGGATTGCGTAACGGGTCATCCCCGTGAGAGGCGACCGCGCAGTACTCGCATAAGAGTCCGGCGAAGAACGACTCACCCCCGGCGACACCACCGGTCATGGCCGACCGGCACCGGAGGAGAGCTCCCCTGGCACCTTCACTTCTTCGCGCGCGGTTCGCACCACTGCCAAGGTCCGCCCCCGTCATGGCCGACGGCCGGGTGGACACGCACACCGAGGGGTTTGAGTAGTGACGACCGTTTCGCGTACCCAAGACCAGCATTCCCACCTCGACGAGGACCCGGCCTTCGCGCTGCACCGCGGTGGCAAGCTCCACATCTCCTCCTCCGTCGACGTCCACGACCACGAGGGGCTGTCCCTCGCCTACACCCCCGGCGTCGCCCGCGTCTGCGACGCCATCGCCGAGACCCCCGAGCTCGTCGAGACCTACACCTGGAAGAGCAACCTGGTCGCCGTCGTCACCGACGGCACCGCGGTGCTGGGCCTGGGCGACATCGGCCCCGAGGCCTCCCTGCCCGTCATGGAGGGCAAGTCGCTGCTGTTCAAGCAGTTCGGCGACGTCGACTCCGTGCCGATCGCCCTGGGCTGCACCGGCGTCGACGAGATCGTCGAGACCGTGGTCCGGATGGCCCCGTCCTTCGGCGGGATCAACCTGGAGGACATCGCGGCCCCCCGCTGCTTCGAGATCGAGCGCCGGCTCCGCGAGCGCCTCGACATCCCCGTCTTCCACGACGACCAGCACGGCACGGCGATCGTCACGGTCGCCGCGCTGCACAACGCCGCGCGCCTGACCGGCCGCACCCTCGCCGACCTGCGCGTCGTCGTCTCCGGGGCGGGCTCCGCCGGGGTCGCCGTCACCAAGATGCTCATCGACGGCGGGATCGGCGACATCGCCGTCGCGGACTCCAAGGGCATGATCCACGACGGCCGGGAGGACCTGAACCCGGTCAAGCAGGAGCTGGCCGGGATCAGCAACCGGGCCGGGCTGCGCGGCTCCATCGAGAGCGCGCTCGCCGGCGCCGACGTGTTCATCGGCCTGTCCTCCGGGGAGGTCCCGGAGTCGGTCGTGGCCACCATGGCCGACGACGCGATCATCTTCGCGATGGCCAACCCCAAGCCCGAGGTGCACCCCGACGTCGCCCGCAAGTACGCGAGCGTCGTCGCCACCGGGCGCAGCGACTTCCCGAACCAGATCAACAACGTGCTGGCCTTCCCCGGCGTGTTCCGGGGGGCGTTCGACGCCCGCGCCACGGACATCACCGAGAACATGAAGCTGGCCGCGGCCGAGGCGCTCGCCGGGCTCGTCGGCGACGACCTGGCCGCCGACTACGTCATCCCCAGCCCCTTCGACCCGCGGGTGGTCCCCGCGGTCTCCGCCGCGGTCGCCGCCCAGGCCCGCGAGGACGGGGTCGTCCGCGCGTAGGACCGGCGCACCGTTCCGCGACCGCGGGGCGGAGGCGCCGGTCGGACGCGGCCGCGGGACGCACCACGCGGGACCGCGGTGAGACGACGGGGCCCCGGCGCGCACGCGCCGGGGCCCCGTTCCCGTGTGCGGGGGCCCGGGACCCGTACACGGGAACGGGGCGGCCGGTGGCGTCGAGTCGCCTCGGAGGACCCTGCACGGGCCCGGCCCCGAGGTCCCGGCGGGCGCAGCCCGTCCCTCCCCTGTGCGCGGACGGCCCCGGCGCCTCCGGGGGTGGGGCCGGCCCCACCCCGGAACCGGGGGAGGGGCGTAGGGCGGCGCCGGGGGCCGCGGCCGTAGGTTCTTCCAGGTCACCCGCGCCACCGAGGGCGCGGACCCGAGCGAGGAGCCCCGCCGCCGATGAACGACCCCGACCCCGCCCCCCACAGGCGCCGCCCCCGCGGGCGGTGGGCGGTGACGGCGCTGCCCGCCGCTCTCGCCGTCCTCGCCGCGGTCTGCGCGGTGACGGCAGCGCCGCGCCCCTACGAGCTCGGACCGCGGTCCGGCGGGGACACGGAGCTGGCCGCACAGGTCCGGGACGGGATCACCGATCCCACCGGCTACCACGGGTTGGCGGTCGCCGTCGTCGAACCGGACGGGTACGGCGCGCTCCGCGTGCGCACGGCGGAGCTGGGCGGTGCCGGGACCGGCGGCGATCCGGTGGGCCGACGGACCTTGTTCGGGTCCGCCTCGGTCGCCAAGGTCCTCCCCGGGATGCTGCTCGCCGACATGGTCGACCGCGGCGAACTCACCCCGGACACGCGCGTCGGCGACCTCCTGGACGGCCTCGACTTCGCCGACCCGGTCCTGTCGGGGGTCACGGTGGAGGAGCTGGCGACGCACACGGCGGGGCTGAGCAGGGAGGAGACCAGTCTGCCCCAGACCCTGTGGCAGTTCGCCGCCAAGCACCACCCCGAGCCCCCCGGCTCCGTCGAGGAGTTCCTGGAGGACGTCGCCGGGCGGGCGAGGGTCGACCCGGGGCTCCGGGGGACCAACCACTACTCCAACACCGGCGTCGACCTGCTGGGGCACGCCCTCGCGGCCCGCGCGGGGACCGACTACGCGGACCTGGTCCGGGAGAGGATCCTGGAGCCCCTGGACATGGACGACAGCGCGGTCTGGACCGACGGGGCCGGGCCGGGGTTCGGTGTGCACGACGCCGACCGCGGGCGACCCCTCGTCCCGGACCGCGCCGAGGCCAACAGCCCCTCCGGCGGGCTGGTCACGACCGCGTACGACCTCGGCCTGCTCCTGGCCGCGGTGATGGACGGCTCGGCCCCGGGCGCCGGGGCGGTGCTGCCTGTCGCCCCCGGCGACGTCGAACGGCGCGAACAGGGCCTCGGCTGGTACGTGGAGACGCTGGGAGGCGTGCCGATCACCGGCCACGGCGGCAACGCCACGACCAACGGCCACACGGCGTGGATCGGCTACGCCGGCGGCCGGGGCGCCGTCGTCCTGTCCGACACGCACCGGTTCAGCGAGGACATCGGCATCAGGTTGCTCGGGGTCGAGGAGTCCAGCCCGGACAACGCGGCGGGGGAGCGGCTCTACGGAGCGGCCACCGCCCTTCTCGCGCTCGTGCCGGGCCTCCTCGCCCTGGGGTTCGCCGCCCGGCGCCGACCGGGGGTCCTGTGGCGCCGCCCCACCGACCGGCTGGGCCTGCTCGCCCACGGGCTCGCCGGGGCGGCGCTGCTCGAGTACGCGCGCCTCGCCGGGTTCTGGCACCTGGTGTCCCCGTGGGCATGGGTTGCGGGGGTGTTCCTCCTGGCGGCGTCCCTGGCGGTGGGCGCGTACCGGTGGCCGGAGCTCCCGACCGCGCGGGGGGCCCGGCGGTGGGCGCGGTGGGTGCTGGTGCTCCCCGTCGCCGCGGCGGGCACGGCCCTTCTGGCGGCCCTGGCCTCCCTCTGACCCCGCCGGGGCGGGGGGACACGAGAGGGCCCGGCAGGCGCGCCCCCGCGACG
>NZ_JBSHDN010000280.1:0-6526 GCF_053616335.1 Nocardiopsis sp. NPDC055824 | reverse complement strand
ATCGGGGCGGCCAACGTCGTCATCGTGCCGCTTGTGAAGGCCTGGTTCTCCGGCCGGCTCGCCCTGTGGACCTCGCTCTACCTCCTCCTCATGCAGACGGGGCAGTTCGTCGCCCCGCTCCTGGCCGTTCCGGTCGCCGAGGCGACCAGCTGGCGGTTCTCCGTCGGGATCCGCGCCGGTCGGCGCGGGCGGGCGCAGGGCCCTTCCCCGCCGACGGGCGGGGCGGGCCCGGACGTCCCGGCGCGGGTGAAGGAGCGCGGCGGCCGAGAGCCGCGGCAGCGCACCGTCCACGGGCCCGTCCCGGCCCCCTCCGGGCCCATGACAGGACCCCGGGGGCGGGGTTTCGGCCAGCCTCGAAGGCGCGTAACGAGCGCAGACCAAAGAGAAGTCTGAACTATTCCACGACGGGCGATTCGTACGTGCCCCACAACACCGTGGTGGGGCCCCGCGATACCCTGCGGGACCCCACCACGTGTCGGTGCGCCCCCGGCCCGGGGACCGGCGCGCACCGGCTGCTAACGCGCTCCGCCCGGTCGCCGGTGGCGGCCGGGGAGGAGCGGTGTCACTCCTCGCCCTCCTGGCGACGGCGCCAGCGCTCCTCGAAGCGGTTCATCATGCCGGGGCGGCTGCCGCCCCTGCGCTTCTGCTTGGGCTCCGCCGCGGCGGCCGCGGCCTCGGCACCCCCGCCGGACGCCTTCCGCCATGCGTTGGCCCCCCACAGGAAGCACGAGAGCATGACGAGGAAACCGAGGACGCTGATGGTGACCTGGACAGCGGTGGACTGGAGCATCAGCCCCGTCATCAGCAGCACCACGCCGACGACGAAACCGAGCCCTGCCTTGATGATCCAGCGCTTGTAATGGACCGCGGGGTTCGTCTGCCGAACTGTGTTCGCGAACTTCGGGTCCTCGGCATACAGCGCCCGCTCGATCTGGTCGAGCATGCGCTGCTCGTGTTCAGAGAGCGGCACGGCGCCTCCCTACGACAGTCCCCGATTGGGGTGACGGGTACTGATGAACAGTCTCTTGGTCAGTGGTATGCCCAGAATACGTTGCACTAGCGCCTGGTGGAAAGAAAAGCTGCGCGCGCACCTGGCCCACAACGGCCACGATACCCTCGCCCTGTATCGGAAACACCGGCTTCCATGCCTCTCTTCTACCCTGACTCCGGTCGTACCCTTAGAACGCTCCGAGGGCCCCGGAAGTTGCCGCATCATACGTCGTTTTCGTCACGCTTGGCCAACACAGCCGACTGTATCGCGCCTGGACCGAAACGAGCTGTCACCTGGTCCATAACCCGTTCAACGTCCCGCCAACCGGAGTCCTCCTCTCCCAACGCCAATTGACGATGGGCCCGGTCCGCAGGAGCGACCCCCTCGACGCGTACGCCGATCAGGCGCAACGGTGTACGCCGCAGTCCGGAGGCCGCGTACAGATCGCGGGCGACGGCGCTGATCTCACGGGCCACGTCGGTGCTCTCGGCCAGGGTCCTGGAGCGGGTGATCGTGGAGAAATCCGCCCGGCGCAGCTTCACGCTCACCGTGCGCCCCACCTGGCCCGACGCCCTCAGCCGTCGCCCCACCTTCTCCGCGAGCCTCAACAGCTCCCTGTCCACCACGTCCGGGTCCGCGACGTCGTCGTCGAAGGTCTCCTCGGCGCCGACGCTCTTGTCGGCGGTCTCGGCGACCACGGTGCTGTCGTCCTCACCCCGCGCCAGCGCCGCCAGGCGGGTGCCGGCCTTGTTCCCCAGCTCCATGCGCAGCAGGTCCGGCTCGTACCGGGCCAGCTGGCCGACCGTGCGCAGGCCCAGCCTGGCCAGGGTCTGCTCGGTCTTGTCCCCCACCCCGGGCAGCGCGCCCACGGGCAGCGGGTCCAGGAACCCCCGCACGTGGGCGGTGGGCACCAGCAGCAGCCCGTCGGGTTTGCAGTGGGTGGAGCCGAGCTTGGCGGTGAAGCGGTTGGCGGCCACCCCGACGGAGCAGGTCAGCCGCTGCTCGGAGCGCACGCGCTCACGGATCATCGCGGCGATCCGCACCGGTCCGCCCAGGCGGCGGCGGGCCCCGGACACGTCCAGGAAGGCCTCGTCCAGGGAGAGCGGCTGCACCAGCGGGGTCACCGAGCGAAGGATGTCCATCACGGCCTCCGACGCCTGCCGGTAGGCGGCGCCGTCGGGTGGGAAGACGGCCGCGTCGGGGCACAGGCGCAGTGCCCGGGCCATCGGCATGGCCGAGTGCACGCCGCGCGAGCGGGCGAGGTAGTCGGCGGAGGAGACGACGCTGCGGGGACCCGTGCCCCCCACGATGACGGGCCGGTCGCGCGCCTCGGGGTGGCGCAGCTGCTCGACGCTCGCGAAGAAGGCGTCCATGTCCAGGTGCAGGATGTGGCAGTCGGAGTCGGGACCGGACCCGTCCGCGGGGAAGTCGGCGCCCAACGGCACGATGCCGTCGGGGGAGACCATGCCCCGTAGCGCGGCACCGCGTTCCAGCTGACGTCGGCTCATAGGACCAGGTTATGCCCTGCCCAGGCGTGTGCGCCCCCGGGTTCCCGACTCAGGAACCCCGCACGCCCGGGCCCCGGAGCGGCGGGCGGGGGCGGAACCCCGCCCCCGCGAGCGGCGCCCGGGAGGGCGTCAGCGGGGGTCCGGGCGAGCCCCTCAGGGGCGGTGGGCGATGGCGTGCAGCTGCGTGGCGATCCCGGTCAGCTCGGGGTGCTCGGCGGCGGAGCGCTCCAGCTCCACCAGGTGCTGTCCGGCCTGGGCGTCGCCCTCCCAGGCGTGCCCGGGCACCAGGTCGGCGAAGACCCTGACGCCGCGGACGCTCCCCCCGGTCAGGCCGGCCCCGTCGACGAGTTCGAGGAGCTGCTGCCGGGTGAACCGGCGCGGCATCGGGTCGGCCTCGCCCCAGCGACCGTCCGGGTCGCCGAGCAGGCGCCGTGCCTCGGCGATGTGCCCGGCCAGGGCGCGGTGCAGCGCCCCTGCCGCCGCGTTGGTGACGAGGAGGCTCACGGCGCCGCCCTCACGGGTGATGCCGACCACGTCGCGCAGCGCCGCGACGGGGTCCTCCACGTATTCCAGCACGTTGTGCACCAGCACGAGGTCGGCACTGCCGGGCGCGAACAGGGACGCCAGGTCGCGGGTCTCCCCCTGCACGCCGCGCACGGTGACGCCCTGCTCGGCCGCACGGCGCTCGAGGGCCGCGAGGGAGTCGGGACTGGGTTCGACCACCGTCACGCGGTGGCCCAGCTCGGCGAGCGGGACCGCGGCTCCGCCGGTGCCCCCGCCCGCGTCGACGATCTCCAGGGGACCGTCGTCCGCGAGGCCCTCCAGCAGCTGTGAGAGGGCGTCCCACACGACCGCCGTCCGGGCCGCGCCGGCGGCCCGCGCCGGGCCGGTCGCCCAGCCCGCGCCGGAGCCGCTGCCGGTGGTCGCGCTCACGCCGGTCCTGTCAGTCACTTGCGTCCCCTCAAGCACGTTGCCCCGACCGTCCCGCCCGTTCGGCGGTGTCAGAGCGAGAGCGTCGCCTTGTTCTCCATCAAGCGTGACAGAAGTCCGCTGATGAAGTTGGGCGACTCGTCGGTGGAGAGCTCCTTGGCCACACCGACGGCCTCGGCGATCGCGACGCCGTCGGGGATGTCCTCGGCCCAGAGCAGCTCGTAGGCGCCCATCCGGAGGATGTTGCGGTCGACGACCGGCATGCGCTCCAGCGTCCAGCCGATGGCGTAGGCGCCCAGGAGCTCGTCGATGCGCTCGCGCCGCCCGTCGACCGAGCGGGCCAGGTTCTCCGTGAACTCGTTGATCGGAGGTTCGGGCTGGGCCCGACGGCGCCCGATGACGTCCTCCACGGAGGTGCCGCGCACCTCGGCCTCGTAGAGGACCTCGACCGCGCGCCGCCGCGCCTTGCGCCGTGCTCCGCTCATCAGTTGACTCGCCCGAGGTAGTCGCCCGTACGGGTGTCGACCTTGACGCGCTCGCCCTCGGTGATGAACAGGGGCACCTGGATGACGGCGCCGGTCTGGACGGTCGCGGGCTTGGTGCCGCCGGTGGAGCGGTCGCCCTGGACGCCGGGGTCGGTCTGGGTGATCTCCAGCTCGACGGCGGCGGGGAGCTCGACGTAGAGCGGGTTGCCCTCGTTGGTGGCGACGGTGACCTTGGTGTTCTCCAGCAGGAAGTCGCTGTTGTCGCCGACGACCGTCGCGGAGACCGGGATCTGGTCGTAGGTCTGGGTGTCCATGAAGATGAAGGACTCGCCGTCGTGGTACAGGTACTCCATGTCGCGGCGGTCCACGCTGGCGAACTCGACCCGGGCGCCCGCGTTGAAGGTCTTGTCGACGATCTTGCCGGTGAGCACGTTCTTCAGCTTGGTGCGGACGAACGCGCCGCCCTTGCCCGGCTTGACGTGCTGGAACTCGAGGACGCTCCAGAGGACGCCGCCGTCGAGTCGCAGGGTCGTGCCGTTTTTGATGTCGTTCGTCGAGGCCACTTCGGTCGTCTCTCCAGGGGTGTGACACGTCGGGGACCGGGCGGGGCCCGGTCGGTGGTCGGTGGGGCGGTGCGCGGGCACCTCGGGGAGCTTCCCGAGTGCACCAGTGCGCACATCACCTGTGTGCAGTCTAGTGGCTGTGCGGGACCCGGGCGTCGCCGGTGACCGCGCGGTACGCCTCGTCCAGCAGTTCGGGGGCGGGGCCGCTGAGGATGGAGGGGGAGGCCGGGCCGTCGAGGACGACGAAGCGCAGGGTCGCCCCCCGGGCCTTCTTGTCCACGCTCATGGCGGCGCGCAGCTCCGGCCACGACTCCTGCGCGTAGGAGGTGGGCAGGCCCACCGACGAGAGCAGGGAGCGGTGGCGCTCGACGAGGCCGGCGCCGATGCGCCCGTCCAGGCGGGCCAGCTCCGCGGCGAACACCATGCCGATGGCGACCGCGTAGCCGTGCCGGAAGGTGTAGTTCTCGGCCCGCTCGATCGCGTGCCCGAGGGTGTGGCCGTAGTTGAGGATCTCGCGGCGGCCGCTCTCCTTGAGGTCCCCGGAGACGACGTCGGCCTTGACCCGGATGGCGCGCTCGATGAGTTCGCGCGTGTGGGCGCCCTCGGGGCTCGCGGCGCCCTCCGGGTCCTCCTCCACCAGGTCGCAGATGACGGGGTCGTCGATGAACCCCGCCTTGATGACCTCGGCGAGGCCGCCCACGTAGTCGGCCCTGGGCAGGCTCGGCAGGGTGGCGAGGTCGCACAGGACGCCGGCCGGGGGGTGGAAGGCGCCGACGAGGTTCTTGCCCTCGGGGGTGTTGATGCCCGTCTTGCCGCCGACGGCCGCGTCGACCATGCCGAGCAGGGTCGTGGGCACCAGCACGGAGCGCACCCCGCGCAGCCAGGTGGCGGCGACGAACCCGGCCAGGTCGGTGGCGGCGCCCCCTCCGACGCCCACCACCGCGTCGCTGCGGGTGAAGTTGAGCCGTCCCAGCCGGGACCACAGGTCGGCGGCGACGGCCGCGGTCTTGGCGGCCTCTCCGTCGGGGACCGGCAGGGAGTGGGCGCGGTATCCGGCGGCCTCCAGGGCGCCGACCACGGGGCGGGCGATCCCGTCCAGGCCCCCGGGGTGGATGACGGCGACCTGGGCGGCGTCGCCGACCAGCGAGGGGAGCTCGGAGAGGACGCCGCTGCCGACGACCACGTCGTAGCGGCCCGAGGGGTCGCCGACGCCGATGCGGGTCACGGTCACTGCTGGGCCCTTCCGGTGCTCTGCCCGGTCAGCGTGGGCAGGATGGAGTCGACGATCTCTTCGGGGTGGAAACCGGTCGTGGGGACGGTGACGGTGGCCAGCCCCTCGTAGACGGGCAGGCGTTCGTTGAGCAGCTTGCGCAGCTGCGTCCGGGGGTTGCCCGAGAGCAGGGGCCGGGCCGCGTCCATGCCCACGCGCTTGGCGGCCTCCCCGAACTCGACGTGGAGGTAGACCACGTGGTGGTCCGCCAGGTCGGTGCGGGTGTCCTGGTCGAGTACGGCGCCGCCGCCGACGGCGATCACGCCCTCCCAGGCGCGCAGGCCCTCGGCGACGACCTCGCGCTCCAGGGCGCGGAAGCGCTCCTCGCCGTCCTCGATGAAGATGTCGCCGACGGGTTTGCCCGCACGCCGCTCGATCTCGGTGTCGGTGCACAGCAGGTCCGCCCCGAGCCGTCGGGCCAGCGCCTCGCCGACGGTGGACTTGCCCGATCCGGGCGAACCGATGAGCACCGCGATCGCTCTTGCCACGCTCTGCCTGCCTAGGTGGGATCCGGGCCACCGCCCGCGTGCGCGGGTTGTCCGGTGGACCCTGCGAGTGCTGTCAGCGCACCCGGCCGTCGCGTGCCCGTGGGACCGCCGGCGGGTGCGTCTGCCCTCCTGTCTAGCAGAAACCCGGCGTGCCGGGGGCGGGGGGCCGCGTCACGGAGGTCCCGCCCGGCGCGGGGCGCGCCGCCCGGGAGGCGGGCCCCTGCCCCGTGGCGCCGGGGATCGGGGGCGTGCCGTGCGGGGCCCGCGCCCCGCCCGGGAAGGGGCGGGACG
>NZ_JBSHDN010000279.1:0-6531 GCF_053616335.1 Nocardiopsis sp. NPDC055824 | reverse complement strand
GCCCGCCTCCGCGCACGCGGAGGCGGGCCGGAGGCCTGTTCGCCGTCTCCGGCACGGGTTGGGTCCGTTTAGCCACAGCCCCGGTCGCCACAGCCCTGGTCGACACGGCCCCCACGGGTGGCATGCGCCTGCGCGCGTCGACCGTTCGGGACGTCCGGACGGTGGCGGACCGACGGCGGCGACTTGACCGGAGGCAGCCTCCGTTTTAAGCTCGCTCCTGTGCGGAGGCAGACTCCGTTTTTCGAGGAGCCGGAAACACCGAGGTCAGGGGGGCGTATGGGCGCCAAGGGACAGCAGGGGCGCAAGCCCCGGGCGGACGTCCAGCGCAACCGCGCCGCCCTCCTCGAAGCGGCGCAGCGCCACTTCCTCAGAGCCGGGGTCGGCGCCTCCCTGGAGGCGGTGGCCAAGGAGGCGGGCGTCGGACCGGCCACGCTGTACCGGCACTTCCCCACCCGGGAAGCGCTGCTGGCGGCCGTGCTGCAGACGCGGTCCGAGGAACTCGTGGCCCGCCAGGAGGACATCGCCCTGCTCGGCGACGCCTCCGAGGCGCTGCGGCAGTGGCTGCGGGCCCTGGAGGAGTACTTCAGCGCCTTCAGCGGGCTGCCGGAACCGCTCATGGCCGCGGTCCGGGAACGGGAACCGGACAACCCGCTCACCCTCCCCTGCGACGAACTCATCGCCACCACCGACGAGTACGTGCGGGCCGCACAGCTCGCGGGGCACGCCCGCCCCTCGGTGAAGGGGTACGACCTCTACCTCGCGGCCGTCTCCGTCGCCTGGATCAAGGGCTCCGGCGCCACCGACGAGGAGTCGCTCGACCGGCTGCGCGCACTCATCGAGAGCGGATACCGGGAACAGGACGGCGAGGAGTAGGCCGCCGGCCTCCCTCCCCGCCGGATCCCGGCGCCGTCGGCCGTCCCGGCAGCCGTGCGCTCCCGCCTGCCCGGCCACCCATCACACCGCGCCGCACCCTCCTCGGGACGGCGCGCCTTCGAGAGGGACACACCATGAGGATCGGCATCATCGGCGCGGGGGAGATCGGACGGACGCTGACGCGCGCGTTCAGCGCGGGCGGCCACGACGTCCAGGTCGCCAACTCCCGGGGCCCCGAGACGATCGACGCCTCCGCGCTGGAGCACGGGGCCGAGGCGGTGACCGCGGCCGAGGCCGTCCAGGGCAAGGACGTGGTCATCCTGTCCGTCCCCTTCACACGGATCCCGTCGCTGGCGGCCCTCCTGACCACCGTGCCCGACGAGACCGTGGTCATCGACACCTCCAACTACTTCCCCCACCTCGGCGGCCCCGTCGAGGCGGTGGAGAAGGGTCAGGTGGAGAGCCTGTGGGTCGCAGAGCAGCTGGGACGGCCCGTCGTCAAGGCGTGGAACGCCGTCCTGGCCGGCACCCTGCAGACCAAGGGCGCTACGGCGGGGACCCCGGGCCGCATCGCGCTTCCCGTCGCGGCCGACTCCCCGCAGGCGCGACGCGTGGCCATGCGCCTGGTGGACGAGAGCGGTTTCGACCCCTATGACGCCGGGACGCTCGCCGATTCCTGGCGCCAGCAGCCGATGACGCCCGCCTACTGCACCGAACTGGGATTCGAGGACCTGGGACCGGCCCTGGAGGCGGCCGACCGGGAGGAGGCCCCGCGCAACCGCGTCCGCATGATGGAGCGCTTCGCCGCGCTCACGTCCGCGCCCACGCTGGACGAGACGGTCGAGCTCAACCGCTCGCTCCACCGCTGACACACGACCCGCCCTGAGACGTCCCCGTGGCCACCGCTGTGCCCACGGGGACGAGCACCGTCAAGAGGAGACGCCGTGCCCACCACCGCCTCACCCTTCACCGACATCGCGCTCGCCCGGCGCTCGCCCCGCCAGTTCCTGCCCGCCCCCGTGTCCCCGTCGGACATCCGCGGCGTGCTGGAGGACGCCCAGACGGCACCCTCCAACAGCAACACCCAGCAGTGGACGGTGCACGTCGTCTCGGGCGCGGCTCGGGACGCCCTCAGCAAGGAACTGCTCCGGGCCGAGGAGGAAGGGCGGACCTCCCCCGACTTCACCGCCGACTACGGGGACGGCGTCTACCAGGAGCGGGCGCAGGCCCAGGCCGCGGGCCACTACCGGGCCCGGGGCATCGAACGCGCGGACCGGGAGGGCAGGAGACTCGCGGTCCGGGAGAACCTGGAGTTCTACGGCGCCCCGCACGTGGCCTTCCTCTTCATGCCGGTCATCGGCGACGGGGTGCGCACGGCCGGGGACATCGGCATGTACGCGCAGAACTTCCTGCTCTCGCTGGCATCCCGCGGGCTCGGGGGCATCCCGCAGACCATCCTCGGGTTCTACGCCGACACCGTCCGCGAGTTCCTGGGCGTCCCCGAGGACCTCAAGCTCCTGTTCGGTATCTCCTTCGGCACGGCCGACCGGACCGCGCCGGTGAACGAATTCCGCCGGGGACGGGTCCCGCTCCGGCAGAGCGTCGTCCTGCACGACACCCCCGGGGTCATCGACGGGCAGTAGCGCCCCGGAACCGGTGTCGTCGCGCGGACGTCAGCGGCAGTTCCGAAAGGCGCAGGTGGCACCGGGTCCCGGGCGGCTCCGAAAACATCTGGTTCCCGCTCGTCCCGTTCGGTACAGTCGCCGGGTCGTCTCGCCGAGGGGCGCCCACGGAGTTCGCGTGCGGCCTCCCCGGCGGTTCCCGGACCGAGAGTGGGTTGCGTTCATGGCATGTCGTATCAGTGAGCTCGTGCTCGGTTGCCGCGATCCCGAGGTGCTGGCGCGGTTCTGGTGCGAGGTCCTGGACTTCGTGGTGCTCGACCGCGAGGACGACGGCACGTTGGAGATCGGTCCGCGCGAGGGGTTCGGCGGTCCGCAGCCGACGATCATCCTCAGCCGCAGGGACGAGCCGGAGAAGGGGAAACCCCGGCTGCACATCGACGTCAACGCCACCGACCGCGACCAGGACGCCGAGCTCGAACGGCTCCTCGCGCTCGGCGCCCGCCCGGCCGACATCGGCCAGACGGGGGAGGAGCAGTGGCACGTCCTGGCCGACCCCGAGGGCAACGAGTTCTGCCTGCTCAAGGCCCGCCTCAACCCGCTCTGACGCCCCGTCCCCCTCGTGATGATCTTGTACTTATAGCGAGGTTCGGCGCCGAGACCGGCTATAAGTACAAGATCGTCCGGGGCAGAACCCCTCGCGTCACACCGGCAGTGGTTCCGGTCAGCCCGTCGGCGCCCGAGGTGTGACCCGGTCCAGAGCGAAGTCCGGGCCCGACCGCAGACCGAGCAGGGTGAAGCCGCGGTTGCGGGCAGCCGGCTGTCATCCCGGCGTCGAGCACCTGGTGGAGGCCGTCGAGCCGGACACGGGCGGTCCAGGGGGCAGGTCAGCTGTCGAAGCGGGCTGCGAGACCGTCCAGGACGATACCCAAGTGTCGCTCGAACCGCTGGTCGCCGTCGTCGCGCAGGTGACCGGCCTCTTTGACCAGCGGGACGTCCGGCCCCAGCCACGCGTCGCGCTGGTCGATCGAGTAGCGCGACGGGTCGGTCCCGGCCGACTGCTGCTGTTCCTGTTCCTCGATGACGAAACCGACGACGAAGGCGACGGCCAGGTCGATGGCGTCGTCGGCATCGGCAAGGCCGACTCCTTGCGCGGTCCAGCGCGCGAGCCACGGTTCCTTCATCCGGACCACGTCGGGGTCGGCGATGCGCGTACCGCTGAAGATACGGGCCCCGTCCCGGTGGAGCAGGAACTCCGAGCGCAGGATCCGCGCGTAGGCGGCGAGGTCCTCTCGCCAGCCGTCGGCCGGCGGAAGGGCCGACACCGCGGTGGTGACGCGCCGCATGACGGCGGTGCTCATCTCGTCGAGGAGTTCCTGCTTGTTGCGCATGTGCCAGTACAGGGCAGGCGGGCGCACCTCGAGCCGGGCGGCGAGCGCGCGGACGGTGAGGCCGTCCAAGCCTTTGTCGTCGAGCAGGCTCAGTGCCGCTGTCACGATCTGTTCCCGAGTGATCCCCTTGGCCATGTTGACAGCTTAACAAAGTTCAGGCAGTCTGATCGCACCAAGAACTTAACTTAGTTAAGGAAATTCTGA
Source organism: Nocardiopsis sp. NPDC055824 (assembly GCF_053616335.1). Taxonomy (NCBI): domain Bacteria; kingdom Bacillati; phylum Actinomycetota; class Actinomycetes; order Streptosporangiales; family Nocardiopsidaceae; genus Nocardiopsis; species Nocardiopsis sp. NPDC055824. The sequence goes on along the minus strand of NZ_JBSHDN010000279.1, from coordinate 2,444 downwards.
TGCGCGCTGCAATCGTCAACGGCCCCGGGGCAACGCCCGTCTGCGCCGAGTTCCCCGACCCCGAGCCGAAGCCGGGACAGGAGCCGCTCCACCTGGTCGGAGCGGGTCTGCACCATGTCGTGCGCGGGCTGGCGTCCGGTCGGCACTACGGCAGCGACCACGCCTACCCGCTGGTGCCCGGTGTGGACGCGGTGGCCCGTACCGCCGGCGGGAGCCTGGTCTACACGGGCTTCGCCCGTGCGCCGTGGGGCACGATGGCCGAGCGGCTGGTCACGCCGTTCGAGCTGGAGCTGCCGGCCGGGGCCGACCCCCTCGCCGTGGCTGCCGGGATGAACCCGGGCCTGTCCGGCTGGATGGTTCTGACCGCCAGGCGCAAGGAGGTGGGCCGACTCGGCACCGTGCTGGTGCTGGGGGCGACCGGCATGTCGGGCGCCCTGGCGGTGCGGGCTGCGCTGGCCCTCGGCGCAGACCGGGTGGTGGCCGCAGGTCGGGACCCGGAGGCGCTGGAGCGACTGCGGGAGCTGGGCGCTCTGCCGGTCTCGCTCGACCACGACGGCCCCGACGCCCTGGCCGCCGCTCTGGCCACGGCCGTCGACCAGGCCCCGCCCACGCTCGTGCTCGACTTCCTCTGGGGCGCGGTCGCCGAAGCAGCCTTCGCCGCCCTGGCCCGGGTCGGCATGAGCGAGGACGCCCCCGAGGTGGCGTACGTGCAGATCGGCTCGCTCGCCGGGGCGCGGGCCGCCGTGCCCGCCGCGCTGCTGCGCAGCCGCCGTATCCGGGTCACGGGCAGCGGCATCGGTTCGGTCTCCAAGGCCGAGATGCTCGCAGAGGCCCCCGCGGTCATGGCGCACTTCGCCGACGCAACCTTCCAGGCCCCCTACACCGCCTACCCGCTCGACCGGGTCGGCGAAGCCTGGGCACACCAGGGGCGGACCCGCGCCGTCGTCGTCCCGGACTGATCGACCCCGGAGCCGCGCATCCGATGGCTCCGGGCAATCCCGAATCGGCAAGGCGAAGGAGAGCACCATGCAGAAGCGAGCACTGGTCGTGGGACTCGGGATCGCGGGCATGTCCGCGGCGATCGGGTTGCGTGCGGCCGGATGGGCCCCGGTGATCGTCGAACGGGCGCCCGAACGACGGCGGGGCGGGTACTTCATCGGACTGCTGCCCGACGGCAGGCAGGCAGCAGTCGACCTGGGCATCAGCGAGGACCTGCACGTCCGCAACCCTCCCGACGCAGGCAAGGCGTGGGAGCTGGACCGTCACGGGAGGTCGGCGCCGGGGCTGGGATTCCTGCACCAGCCGGGCCGGCCCGCCGCGGTGGTCCGCGGCGACATCGAGGCCGCGCTCTGGCAGAGCATCGCCGGGACCGGCGGTGAGCCTGTCGAGGTGCGATTCGCCACGGCGCCCGCCGAGATCGACGACGGCGCCGACGACGTCGAGGTGGTGCTCGAGGACATCGGAACCGGCCACGAGTACCGTGAGCGCTTCGACCTGGTGGTGGGCGCCGACGGGATGCGCTCCAGCGTGCGTCGCATGGTCTTCGGACCGCACGAGGAGTACATGACGAACTGGAACGCGATGATCTGCGCCTTCCAGCTCGACGAGCAGGTGCCGTCCTATGGTGCGCAGGACAGCGTCATCAGTGCCCGCGCAGGGCGTGCGGCCTGGGTGTTCGGGTTGGCCGACCGGGCCCCCACCGCGCTGCTGACCTACCGCACCGCTGACATCGCCGAGCAGTTCACCGGGGACCGGGTCGAGCGACTGCGATCGGTCTTCTCCGGAATGGACGACCCGGCCGTGCGGCACGTCCTGGACGGGCTCGAACGGGCTCCGGAGTTCCTTTTCGACTCGGTGCACCAGGTGAAGATGTCCCGATGGAGCAAGGGCCGGACCGTGTTGGTCGGCGACGCGGCCTGGTGCCTGAACCTGTACTCGGGCATGGGCGCGACCAGCGCACTGCGCGGCGGCGACGCGCTCGGCAGGGCCCTGCGGGACCACCCGGCCGACCTGCGTGCCGCACTGACCGCCTGGGAGTCGGGGTTGCGTCCCTCGATCCGGAGCCACCAGCGCACCGCACGGATCAAGCAGCAGATGTTCGTCCCCTCCGGCCGGGTCGCCGAGGTGCTCCGCTCGTTCATCCTGCGGCTCGGCGGCGCATGGCGTCGACGAAAGCTCGAGAAGGACCGTGCCGCTGCCCCGGTCGGCAGCGGTGCATCGGTGTAGACCGCGGTCCACGACGGCGACGGCACAGCGGACCGAACCGGCCTGCTCCCGTGCGGGCCGGGCGATCAGATCTGGCGTCAAGGCCTGGTCACCGGATCGAGCAGGGGGTGACCATGACCGGCGTCTTCGTGCACGGGGCCCGGGGCGCACCCGGTGGGCCCCGGGCCGGCCCTCGTGCGGCACGGGCGCTGCCGCGCTGCCTCCGGCAGTGCGGCAGG
>NZ_JBSHDN010000278.1:0-6668 GCF_053616335.1 Nocardiopsis sp. NPDC055824 | reverse complement strand
GTTCCGGCGGGCGCCGTCGTGCGTCGTCCGGGGTCGGTCGTCGGCGGCGTGCGGGGAGGCCCGGGGCCCGTCCGGTCCCGCGGTGGGACCGCCGGTCGCGGCGGGCCGGATGGCGGCGCGGACGGCCGCGCATTCTACGGCAAGCGCTTACCGATCAAAGTCCTGAAAATACGCCGGGAAGGCATATCCGGGCACGGTGCCATCTGGGACGGCGTCCATTCCGGAGAATGCCGACGCGATTTCCCTGGGTGAGCACAAGCCCATTCAACTGGGATCACGCGCGGAATCACTGCTGTCGCTCCGTAATCGAACGGTGATTCCCCGGACATGGGCTGTTGACACGGTGCCGGTCGTCGATTTACCGTCCTGGCACGGAAAGCGCTTTCAGATTCATGGCCGGGCCGCTCGGGAAACCGGGCGGCGACGGCACACGGGCCCCGGACCGTCCGGGGCCGCGTCACCCTCAGACCCTTCCCGGAAGAGACCCGCCATGTGCACACCCCTCGGCACGCCGTACGCACGAACCGCGTCAGCGCAGGTCGCGGCCCCCGAAGGCCTTGCAGACCCCGCTGACCCGGTCGGTACCGCCGAGGTGCCGGGCGGTCTCTGACCACAGGCCCGGCGGGCGCGGTCCCCACTCCCGCGTCCGCCGGTACGGAGTCGGCGCGGTCCGGTGCGCGGCCGACCTCCGGAGAACCTCCGGCGCACCACCCCTCCCCTCACACCAGAACGAGGAGAACCCCCCATGAGAACAGAACACCCGAAGACCCCCTCGGCCAGGGCGCTCGGCGCCGGCGGCGCGGCGCTCGGCGCGGCCGCCCTCGCCCTCGGACTGCTCGGCGTCCCCGGCAGCGCTTCGGCGGCGGTGGGCAGCCCGCAGGGCTGGGCGTCCCAGAACGGCGGCACCACCGGGGGCGAGGGCGGCGACACCGTCACCGTCTCCTCCGAATCGGAGTTCCTCGACGCCCTGGAGGGCGACGGCCCCCAGGTCATCGAGGTCAGCGGCTCCATCGACATCTCCGGCATGAACGACGTGCCCTCGGACACGACGATCATCGGCCTGGACGGCGCGGAGATCACCGGTGGCGGCCTGGACATCAGCGGCGTCAGCAACGTCATCGTCCAGAACATCGCCTTCTCCGGCTGGGACGACGACGCCATCAACATCCAGGAGGGCTCGACCAACATCTGGATCGACCACAACAGCTTCACCGACGGCTACGACGGCGCGGTGGACACCAAGCGCGAGTCCGACTTCGTGACCGTCTCCTGGAACCACTTCTTCGACCACGAGAAGACGTCCCTCGTCGGGCACTCGGACGGGCACACCGAGGACGAGGGGCACCTCCGGGTGACCTTCCACCACAACTTCTACGACGGGACGGGGAGCCGGCACCCGCGGGTGCGCTTCGGCAACCCCGTCCACGTGTTCAACAACTACTACCTCGACAACGCGGAGTACGGTGTCGCCTCCACCATGGGCGGCGGCGTCCTGGTCGAGGGCAACTACTTCGAGGGGGTCGACAACCCGACCCACACCGGCTACGCCGATTCGGACATCGGCGCCATCGAGGAGCGGGACAACGTCTACGACGGCTCGGGCGAGCCCGAGACCGGAGGCGGCGACGTCGCCGCGATCCCGTACGCGTACGACCTCGACCCGGCCGAAGACGTCCCCGCGATCGTGAGTGGCGGCGCCGGACCCGGGAACATCTAGATGTCCGCGGAGTCCTTCCGGTAGCGGGAGGGACACCGCACGAGGCCACCGTCCCGATCGGATACGGGACGGTGGCCGTCTCACGTCCGCCGTCCGTCCCCGCCCCGGCGTGCCCGGTCCGGCAGGAGGCGCCGCCACTCCGGGTCGAACGCCGGGTGGTCCTCGTAGGCGAGAGCGACGCACGCGAGCACCCGCACGGCCACCGCCGAGGCGGTCCGCTCGGGGTCGTCCCCGAAGACGCCGGTGTCCGCGGCGGGGTCCTCCTCCGCGGGGCCGCCCACGGAGAACCATCCGCCGAAGACGTCCGCGACGGTCTCCACCCAGTGCCAGTCCTCCTCCGCGGACGCCTCCTCGCGGAGCGCGTCCACGGTGGCGAGGAGCGCCAGGTGGGAGCGCGTGCACGGGTCCGGGCGGCCTCCGTCGGCCTCCCCGACCCGGTCCCTGACGAACCGCTCCAGCCTCCGGCCGGCCTTCGTCGTGCTGTTCATGCCGTCCTCCTCGCGGTGGATTGCGTCCCGCCCGGTCATGCGGGCGGGCGCAGCGAGTCCAGATGGGCTCGCAGGACGCCCGTGGTCCGCTCGGCGACGGCCTCCGGGGCGCCCTCGGACGTGAGGGCGTGCAGGGCCAGGCCGTCGAGCAGGGCGTGCAGGCGGAGCGTCTCGGCGTCGAGGTCGGCGTCCGGGTGGACGCGGCCCCGGTCGAGCAGGTGGCGCAGCACCCCGTGGCAGGCGGCGCGGACGCCGCGGTGCGCCTCCTCCTGGATGGCGCGGAGCCCGGGGTGCGCGGGCGTCTCGGCGATGATCGCCACCTCCAGCTCCATCTCCGCCCGGCGGGTGCTGTCGAGGGGGAGGAGCTCGTGGAGGATCGCCTCGGCGAGCTCGCGGGGGTCGTGCAGGCCGGTGTGCCGCACGACGCGCTCGCGCGCCCGGGCGTGCACCAGTGCCATGGAGAACTCCAGGAGCTCCTTCTTGCTGGGGAAGACGTGCCGCACGGAGCCCACGGCCAGGTTCGCCTCGGCGGCGACGGTGCGCACGGAGACGGCGCCCACCCCCTCGCGGAGGATGACCCGCCAGACGGCCTCCGCGATCTCCTCCCGGCGGTGTTCGTGGTCGATCAGTTTCGGCATGGATCCATGTTAGCACGACTGTGCTACTGTGATAGCACGGTCGTACCAACAAAGATCGGGGCGAACGGCGCCGCGAACGATCGTCGGGGGTGTGTCCAGTGGTGGAGTTCATCGTCCAGAACCCCGTGGCCGCGGTGATCGTCCTGTGCGAGTTCGGCCTGTGGGTGCTGCTGGGCCTCGGCCTGGCCCTGCGCTACCTGTTCCGGCTGCGGCGTACGAGCACGCTCGTCCTGTGGTCGATCCCCCTGCTCGACGTCGTCCTGGTCGTCGCCACCGCCCTCGACCTGCGCGGCGGGGCGGACGCGGGCACGGTCCACGGCCTCGCCGCCGTCTACCTGGGTCTCAGCGTCGCCTTCGGGCCCGCGATCGTGCGGTGGGCGGACGCCCGCTTCGCGCACCGGTTCGCGGGCGGGCCGCCGCCCCCGAGGGCTCCCCGGAGGGGTCCCGGACGCCGGGCCCACCTGTTGCGGGAGTGGTACCGCGCCGTCAACGCCGCCGCGATCGCGTCGGCCGTGCTGCTCGGCCTCATCGTGTTCTTCGCCGCCCCGGAGGGGCGCGAGGTGCTCGCCTGGTGGATCGGCCGCGTGTGGATCGCGGTCGGCCTCTGGTACGTGTTCGGTCCGCTGTGGGAGGGCGGAGGCGGGTCCGGGCGCGGCGGGGCCGACGCGGCCGCCGACGGCGACGCGGGCCTGGGGGCCCGCGCCTGAGGGGGAGGGAAGGTGTCAGCAGGCCGCGTCCGGGGCGCCGCCGAGGGGTGCGCAAGCCCGTTCCCCGCAGGCTTCGCGGGGGTGTCGTCGCCGGTCCGGGGCAGTGCGGCCCCGGACCGGCGGGGTTTCACGTGAAACATCCCGGCGCCCCGGCGGAGACCGGGGCCGGGCGTCACATGGACGTCCGGGCGTACTCGTGGAGGGAGTCGCGGACGAACGCGGCGCCCTCCACGGTCCCGTACGTGGTGGAGAAGCTCGGGTCCTCGACGTACATGTCGCCCAGGCAGCGCACCAACTCGACGGAGCGCTCGCGGTCGCCCTCGGCCACCGGGGTCCCCGGGATCGCCCGGAGCCACTCCACGTGCCGGGCGGCCATCGCCTGCGCGCGGTCCGACCCGGGGGACACGCCGTCCTTCCATGCCTCGGCCCACGAGTTGACCAGGTCGTCGGTGTCCCGCTTCCACGCGATCTGCTGCCGCACGGTCTTGCCGTGCCACCAGTCGTTGCTCTCCTGGAAGACCCGCTCGCCCCAGCGGGCGACGACCTCGTCCCGGTAGGGGTCGTTGAATCCCTCCAGCATCATCTGCATGGAGGGATCCGACCCCGAGGCCCGGGCGTCCAGGGTGTGGCGGACGGCCCTGATCCGCTGGTCCAGGCGGCTGCGCTCGGCCTCGAGGAGGCCGATGTGGTCGCCGAGGGCCCCCTCCTCGTCACCCTGCCGGTCCAGGACGTCCGCGATCACGGGCAGGCCGAGGCCGAGGTCCCGCAGGAGGAGGATGCGCTGGAGGCGGGCCACCGCGTCCATGTCGTAGTAGCGGTAGCCGTTGTCGCCCACCCGGGAGGGGTGCAGGAGCCCGATGTCGTCGTAGTGGCGCAGGGTCCGACTCGTCACACCGGCGCGGGCCGCGACCTGCTGGATGGTCCACTCCACGCCTCCCCCTCCCCGGGCCCCGCGGGCCCTACTCCTCGACGACGAAGTCGCCGCTCTGCATATTGTCCTTGACCCACTCCTTGGCGTCGTCGGCCTCCGCCTCACGGTAGGCCGTGAGGATCACCCGGTTGCCGTCCGGGTCCTCGACGGTCAGGTCGGAGGTGAACCAGGGGGTGTCCGAGGGGCCCTCGACGGCGGCGCCCGGCGGCAGGTCGGCCCGGAGTGCCTCCGCCAGTGCGGTGAGGTCCTGTCCGCCCGCGGAGAAGCTGGCGGTGGTGCTGCCGCGCTCCGGCTCGCCGGGAACGAGGAGGATGTCCTGGTACTTCATCCGCCGCAGGTGGACCACGGCGGGGGGCCCGTCCGGGGCCCCGAGGACGGCCAGGGAGATGAAGCCGACGGAGTGGTAGAAGGATTCGGCGGCGGCGATGTCCGCGACCTGGAAGGTCACGAACATCGGCATGGGGTAGATGGTCCGGTCGATGACGGACGCGGTGTTCTCGCTCATGTCTTCGACCCTAGAAGTTGACGTAGCGAGAAGGTCAAGCCGTGATCGCGCGGACGGGGCCGGACGTGCCCCGGCCCCGGACGCACCGCGGGCCCGCCCGGAGGGGGCGGGCCCGCGCGGTTGCTCAGACGGAGAGGACGACCCCCGCCCGCGCCTGGGGCACCGTCGTCGGCGTCTGGTGGTCCAGGCAGGAGGCCATCGCCCGGTGCCAGCGGTTGCCCCTCAACCGCGGCTCCAGCACGGACACCGTGGCCCCGTACTTGCTGAACCCGACCTCGCGGAAACCGTGCTGGTGCAGGCGGCGCTCGGTGGAGGTGAGCCCGCCGCGCGTCTTGACCTCCAGCAGGACCATGTCCGGCCTCATCCCCACGGACCACCCGTTCCGGTACCCCACCAGGTCCGTGTCCACGGTCACCCGCTCCTCTCCGGAGAACGACACGACGGTGGCGCGCCGGTAGTCGGTGACCGCGCTCGCCGTGAGCACGTCCGGCGGCTCCATGCCGTACCCGAGCAGGGTGTCGTCCAGGAACCTGCGGGTGAGGGGCGTCAGCCTGTCGGTCGGCCCCTCGTACTCGATCCGGGTCTTGTCGGTGACGCCGCGGGCCCCCTTCAGCTTCACCTCGAACATGCGCGTCCCCGTGTCCACGTAGGTGCGCACCCGGGCCTTGAACCGCACCCGCCGCCCTCTTCGATGGTCGTGGAAGGTTCTCAGGTCGGGGGTGTCGAGGTAGGTGGACGAGTACCGGAACACCTGCTGCCCCCCGATCGTCAGCACCCCGAACCGCTCCTCGGCCCCCGCGAACAGGGAGTCCGCGAAGGTGACGGGCACCAGGTACTTGCGGCAGGTGCGGGTGACCAGGGCAGCGCGCGAGTTGATCTCGGCCAGCGTCATCGGGCGGAGGGCGGCCAGCGCCTCGGAGAGGGCCGGGGCAGAGGTGTCGGTGCTCATCGGTTGCCCACCAGCCAGGCCGGGAGGGCGACGGTGCGCTCGGGGGAGGACAGGGCCGCGTCGGACCTCGACGCGAGGTAGCGGACGTCCACGACCATGAGGTCCCGCACGTAGTCGACCTCGGTGACGTCCACCCGCTTCACACGGCCCCGCAGCCGAGCCTCCAGGTCCTGCCGCAGCGCGACGGGGTCCTCGTGCACCACGTCCAGCGTCATCACCCGTCGCAGGTGCCGTGAGAGCAGGCGCGGGTGGTCCGCCGCGTACAGGCCGGTGAGCAGGAGGACGTTGAGGCCCAGCATGATCCAGGGCGTCTGTGCCGCGACCGCGTTGACCAGGCCGAGGGTGATCGCGGTGAAGTAGTAGCCGATCTCCCCCTGGCTGATGAGGTCGGACCGCAGGCGCAGGATCGACAGCACGCCGAACAGGCCGAAGCCGACGGCGAGCCCCACCTCCTGGTTGGTCAGCATCGACACCACGGCGAAGATGCCCGTGTTGAGGGCCACGTAGGCCAGCAGCAGGTCCCGCCGGCCGTGGCGGCGGAAGTAGAGGGCGTACGACAGGACGGAGATCGCGGTCAGGTCGACCGCCAGCGCGAACCAGAACATGGTGATCATCCTCTGGACGGGGGGTGAGGCGTCCATGAGGAGCACATGAGGGAATCCTCATCCGGTCATCCCGGTGACACGGGGCCGGGGGCCGTCCCGTACGCGAACGGGGCGGAGGCGTCACCGAC
>NZ_JBSHDN010000277.1:3612-6725 GCF_053616335.1 Nocardiopsis sp. NPDC055824 | reverse complement strand
GGGCCGGGCGGCGCCCGGGTCCCGAGATCAGATGAAGTCGGAACTGGAGTCGGTACCGTCGCTGTCGCCGCCCGCGGTGATGTCGCGCGACGTCACGTCGGCCAGGTCCTCGATCTCGACCTCGATGGGGTCCATACGCACCGCACCTCGCTTTCTGTGTGCTTCTCGTGCTGTTTCCTCTGTCCAGGGCCGCCCGCGCGCGTCAGCGCGGGGACAGCCCCGTTCGGTGGGCCGCGAACGCGTGCGCGTCGGCGGCCAGTCCCACCGCCCGGCCGACCGCGCGCGGGCCGTGCCCGACGTCGCGTTCGTACCGGAGCAGGACCGGTGGGCGCGCCCCGTCCCGCGCGGCCGCCAGGAGCGCCGCGCACATCTTGCGCGGGTGGGCGGCGTCGGTGCGGGTGTCGCCGTGGAAGCCGGTGAGCAGGACGTCCGGGAAGTCCGGCCGCGGCGTGCGCGCGGCGGCCTCCAGGGCCCGGTGGTAGGGGGAGTAGGACATCAGGGCGGCGAAGTCGTCCGGGTCGGCAACGGTGCCGAACTCCCGCGTCCACATCCGGCCCAGGCCCATCCGCTCGAACCGGGCCATGTCCGCGAGCGGAGCCGAGGCGATCACGGCCCCGCACAGGTCGGGACGGGCGGTCGCCGCGGCCAGGACGAGCAGACCGCCCGCCGATCCGCCGGACAGGCACAGCCGGTCCCGCGTGCACAGCCCCGCCGCGACCAGGGCGTCGGCGGAGGCCACCAGGTCCTCGACGGCGCGGGGTTTGGCGCGGCCGGATCCGGCCAGGTGCCACGCGCGGCCGGCGTCGCCGCCCCCGCGCACGTGGGCGACGGCGTACCGCCCCCCGGCGAGCAGCCAGGCCAGCACCGTGGCGCTGAACCCGAACTGGCGCGGGCGGCCGAAGCCCCCGTAGGCGTGCAGGATGGTCGGGGCGGGACCGGAGGGATCGGGCGCACCGGCGCCCGCCGCGCCGAACACCGTGACGGGGACCCTCGTGCCGTCCTCGGAGCCGCACCACAGCACGGTGCGCTCCACGGCGGGGGAGGGCGGGGCGTCCGGGGCGCCCGGGGGCCAGGGGCCGGGCCGCCGCTCCCCGGGCGGCAGGCGCAGGATCCTCTGCTGGGCGGCCACGTCCGCGTACGCCAGGTACACCGATCCGTCGGGGGCGGTCTCGGGGGTGGAGACCATGCCCTCGCCCGGCAGGTCCACGGGGTGCAGGAGCGCGCCGGTGCGGGCGTCGTGGACGGAGGCCTCGCTGATCCCCAGGCGGGTGCGCGACACGAACAGCGCCGGGGCGCCGGCCCCTTCGCCGGGGGAGCGGGCCAGGACCGCGAACGCGTCCAGGGTGGCGCCGCTCTCCTGCGCCACCACCTCGGTCCAGTGCTCCACCCCGGGTTCTTCCGGGGAGACCGCGCAGATGCGCCTCCAGGGCGCTCCCAGGGTGGTGCGCAGGTACAGGAGGCCGTCCGGGCCCAGTCGGGCCTCGGTCTCGCCCTCCTCGCCCACCTGGACGGGTCTCGGCGCGGGCCGTGCGGTCCGGCCGCCGGACAGGTCGGCGAGCCACAGGTCGGTGCGGTGCCCGGTGCCGTGGCTCTCGGTGACCAGCAGCCACCGTCCGCCCAGGACGCGGACCCCGGGCACGGTGCCGGGGGCGGTGCAGGCGTGGACGAGCGTCTCCGCGCCGTCGCGGACGCGGCGCAGCCAGACGCCGCGCACCCCCCGCTCGCCGTCGCGGCGCACGTAGAAGAACGAGGGGTCGCCCTCGGGGGCCCATGCGACGTGGGAGTAGCGCACCCCCGGCACCTGCGGTCCGCACGGGTCGCCGGTGGCGGTGGAGAGCACCCGCAGGATCCCGCGCTCGACGCCGCCGCGGGAGGTCTGCACGGCGACCATGTCGCCGCCGGGGCCGGGTTCCCAGGCGTCCAGGGTGGTGCGTCCGGTGGGGTCCTCGGCCGCGGGGTCGTAGACGGTGCGCGGGGGCGCCGGCCCCTCCAGCACGACGAGGCGGGGGTGTTCGCTCCCGGCGGGGCGCACGGTGGCGAAGGCCCGGCCGGGCCGGTGCGCTGGGACGCTCCACAGGTCGGTGGCCACGAGGGAGTGGATCCGCTCGGCCAGGTGCTCGCGCAGGGGCCAGGCGGCGGCCTCGCGCTCGTACTCGCGGCGGCGCTCGTCGAGCCAGCGGGCGGTCTCGGGGGAGTCGGGGGTCTCGAGCCAGCGGTGGGGGTCGGCCACCCGGCGGCCGTGCAGGGTGTCGACGACGGGGCCGGGGGCGAGGGCTGCTCCGGGGGCTCGGTTGGGCACCATCACATGGTTCAGGTGGGCCGAGTCGGCGGTCAAGCAACAGCTACCTCACCCACAGGAACATGAGTATGTCCGACTGGTCAGGTTTATGCACCTTTTGGGGAAGTGTGAGGGCTCGCGTCCCTTGTGGGCGGAGCGGCTCCGAACGGGTAGGACCCCGGACGCGGGACGCCACGTCCCGCGGACTCGACGGGCACACCGCCCGGGACCGGGAGGAGAGCATGGGGGAGACGGTGGAGCGGCGCGGGGCGCCGCTCGGTCGGTCCGTCCTGGCGGCGGCGGGGTTCGCCGCGGCCGTCGCAGCGGTGGCGGCCGTGGGCGGGGTGGCGGCGAGCGGGTCGGGCGCGGTCTACGCGGGACTGGAGCTGCCGGCCTGGGCGCCGCCCGCCTGGCTGTTCGGCCCCGTCTGGACCGCGCTGTACGTGGTGATCGCGCTGGCCGGATGGCTGGTGTGGAGGGCCTCCGGGACGGCGGGGGCTCCGGCCTTCTTCGCCGTCTACGCCCTCCAGCTCGTGCTCAACGCGGCGTGGACCCCGCTGTTCTTCGGCGCGGGCCTGTACGCCGCGGCGCTCGCCGACATCACCGCCCTGGCCGTGGCGGTGGCCGCCGCGATCGCCCTGGGCCGCCGGCACAGCACCGCCGCGGCGCTGCTGCTCGTGCCGTACCTGCTGTGGGTGCTCTTCGCCGCCGCCCTCAACCTCGCGATCGCGGTGGCGAACTGAGCCCCGCCCGCCACCCGCCGCCCCGGTGAACAGGGGCGGGGCGGCTCCCCGCGTCGCGCGGGGAACCGCCCCCGGGCCCCGGAGGGCGGCGG
>NZ_JBSHDN010000277.1:0-3602 GCF_053616335.1 Nocardiopsis sp. NPDC055824 | reverse complement strand
CCGCCCCCTCCGAACCCACGGCTCACGGAGCCGGAGGGACCGCTCAGGCGTTGTCGGGGTGGCCGATGGCCAGACCGCTCTCCTGGTCGAAGAAGTGCAGCTGGCTCACGTCCACCGACAGGCTGACCTTGCTGCCGGGGCGCACCTGGCTGCGGGGGCTCACCCGGGCGGTGAAGAGCGAGCGGTCGCCGCCCAGGGGCAGTGCGGCCTCGGCGCTCTCCTCGTCGTCGCCCGCGGCGTCCCGGGCCAGCGCGGTGGCGTCCTCGTGGCGCACCGGCGGGGCGTCGACGCCGAAGATGATGTTGATCTCGGTGCCCAGCTCCTCGGTGACGCCCGCGGTCACCTCGATGCGGGGGTCGCCGTTGCCGTCGAACTCGGCGTCGTTGAAGTCCGAGGGGCGGATGCCCAGGATGACCGAGCGGCCCAGGTAGTCGCGCAGCTTCGGACGGGCGTCCAGGACGGCCGCGGGGACGGGCAGCTTGTGCTCGGCGAACGTGAGGGTCGCCCCGCTGCCGTCGGCGGTCAGCTCGGCGTCGACGAAGTTCATCGCGGGCGAGCCGATGAAACCGGCCACGAACAGGTTGACGGGGGAGTCGAACAGGCGCTTGGGGGTGTCGACCTGCTGGAGCCGGCCGTCGCGCAGCACCGCGACCCGGTCGCCGAGGGTCATGGCCTCGATCTGGTCGTGGGTGACGTAGACCGTCGTGACGCCCAGGCGCTCGTGGAGCTGGTTGAGGGAGGCGCGCATCTGCACGCGCAGCTTGGCGTCCAGGTTGGACAGCGGCTCGTCCATGAGGAACGCGCGCGGCTCGCGCACGATCGCGCGGCCCATGGCCACGCGCTGGCGCTGACCGCCGGAGAGTGCGCCCGGCTTGCGCTTGAGGTAGGGCTCCAGGCCCAGCATCTCGGCCGCCTCCTGCACGCGGCGGGCGATCTCGGGCTTGGCGACCTTGCGCAGCTTCAGGCCGAAGGCCAGGTTCTGCTCGACGCTCATGTGGGGGTAGAGCGCGTAGTTCTGGAAGACCATCGCGATGTCGCGGTCCTTCGGCGGGCGGTCGTTGACGATCTCGTCGCCGATGACCAGGGTGCCGGCGGAGATCTCCTCCAGGCCGGCGATCATGCGCAGCGCGGTGGACTTGCCGCAGCCGGACGGGCCGACGAGCACCATGAACTCGCCGTCCTCGATCTTCAGGTTCAGGTCGTCGACGGCCTTGACGTCGCCGCCGTAGATCTTGTCAACGCCCTCAAGGACGATCTCCGCCATGGTTTCAGCTCCCGCGCTGGGCTCGAGGTGGGGGTGACGGGGATCTCGTGGCCGAAGGTCCGCGTCACCCGACCCGGTGTTTCCGAAGTTGATCGAAACGGGCCGATTTACTGATCACATCAGACACGATCGTGATCGAAAAGTCCAGGCTTGGCCTGATGTCGATCCGATTGCGGTCAGACACAAACGGCACCGGTCCAGCTGGCGTGGCGGCCCCAGGTGCGTTAGCCTGTCCGACGGTTCATCGCTATCTCCCCTCCAGGCGCTCGAAGCGGCGGTCACGACACGGCAGCCGGGTTGAGGCATCCGGTTGGGGAGTCTGGGTAACCTAACGACCAGTCCAGCACTGGACGGACCGGTTGTGCGGCCCCCGCTCGTCCGATCGGACGCTGCATCACGCGCCAGGTGCAGTTGGGATCGGGTGAGGGGCGGAGTACCACGACCGGGCGGGGGGTTGGACCCGGAAAAGGCCCGGACATCCAGTAGACAACGGTCTTCCGAGCTCGCCGCCGACGGGACGGAGCCGGTCCGAAGGGTGGCTCGGGCCTTTTCCGCGTCCCCCCAATATGCTGACCGCCAGCACTTCACCCGCCAGCGGAAAGCGAGCACCCCACGTGGTTGCCGAGCACATCGAGCAGGGCGACGCCCCCGGCTCCGACAGACCCTCGCCGGGACCGGAGGGGCGGGAGCGGACGGCGAACCCGGGACGCTCCCTCGCCTCCGCTCTGATGGCGGGACACCGCTGGGGACGCCTCGACCTGCTGTGGCGCGTACTCGCCGCGGTCGGCTCCGGCCTCGCACAGCTGCTCGCCCTGCCGCCCTTCGGCCTGTGGTGGCTGGGCCCCCTCAGCGCGGCCCTGCTCGCCTTCGCCGTCGCCGGGACCCGCATGCGCCGCGCCGCCTGGATCGGCGCCCTCGCCGGAGGCACCCTCATGGTGCCGCTGGTGCACTGGCAGGACATCTTCGGCGTGGACGTGTGGCTGGCCATCGCCGGCGCCGAGACCGTCTACTTCCTCCCCATGGCCATGGGTGTGGCGCTCGTCATGCGCCTGCCCGGCTGGCCGCTCTGGACCGCGGCGCTGTGGGTGGCCCAGGAGGCCGTGCGCGCCCGCTGGCCCCTGGGCGGCTTCCCCTGGGGCAAGCTCGCCTTCGCCCAGCCCGACACGCCCTTCGTCGGCTACGCCGCACTGGGCTCCTCCGCGCTCGTCTCCTTCGCCGTCGCCCTCACCGGCGGGCTGCTGCTGTGGAGCGTGCTGCGCGCGGCCCACGCCCTCCCCGTCGCGCGGGGAACGGCGCCGGACGCCCCACCGGCCCGCACCGGGTGGATCGGCGCGGCCGCGGGACTGGCCGCCTGCGCCGTCATCGTCGCCGGGGGCTCCCTGGCCCCCGCGATCGGCCGCCCCGCCGTCGACGACACCGTCACCGTCGGCATGGTCCAGGGCAACGTGCCCAACGTCGGCCAGATGTCCATCCTCGGCGAGCGCATGCAGGTGCTCAACAACCACGCCGACGGCGTCCACGAGCTCGCCGCCGCCGTTCGCGAGGGGGAGTACCCGAGCCCGGACATGGTGCTGCTGCCCGAGAACGCCACCGACATCGACCCCTTCCGCGACCCGGTCGCCCGCGAGGTCATCGACGCCGCCGCGGCCGACGCGGGCGTCCCCCTGCTGTGGGGCATGAGCCGCTTCAACGACGACGGCACCCGCTACGTCAGCAGTGTCGTCTGGGACCCGGAGACCGGGCCGGGCGAGCTGTACGACAAGCGCTACCTGGTGCCGTTCGGCGAGTACGTCCCCTACCGCGACTTCTTCACGCGGTTCGTCGACCGCCTGCAGCAGGTCAGTTCCGACGCCGTCCCGGGCACCGAACCCGGGGCCCTGGACGTGGCCGGCACCACGCTGGCCGTCGGCATCTGCTTCGACGTCGCCTTCGACCCGCCGGTGCGCGAGTCCGTGGCCGCGGGCGGGCAGGTCATCGTCATCCCCACCAACAACGCCAACTACAACTTCACCGGCCAGTCCGACCAGCAGCTCGCCATCACCCAGCTGCGCGCGGTCGAGCACGGCCGCCCGGCGGTGGTCGTCTCCACCAGCGGCGTCAGCGCCGTGGTGGACCCCGACGGCAGCGTCGTCTACCGGTCCCCCGAGGGCGAGCCCGACATCCACGTGGCCGAGCTCGACGCCATGGACGGCACCACGGTGGCCACCCGGCTCGGCGCCGCCCCCGAGGCGGCCCTGAGCGCCCTCGGCCTGGCCGCGGTCGCCGCCGCACTCGTGATCGGCCGCCGCCGGGCCTGAGGACGCCACGGAACCCGCGCCGGGCGCCCCGCCGGGGCGTC
>NZ_JBSHDN010000276.1:0-6867 GCF_053616335.1 Nocardiopsis sp. NPDC055824 | reverse complement strand
CGTCGTCGGACCCGGCGCACCGGGCCCGCGTGTCACTCCCCGGGCACGGCCCGGTTGCTGGTGGCGTCGCCGCCGGTGCTGCCGGAACCGCCGCCGGAGGTCTCCTCACCGCCGCCGCCGGCCCCCTCGTCCCCGCCGCCGGCGCCGGGGGCCTCCCCGCCACCGCCGCTGCCGCTCTCGTCACCGCCGCCGGCCTCGCCGTCGGTCGGCTCCTCGCTCGGGTCGCACTCCTCCTCGGAGGCGGTGGCGCCGCCGTCCTTCTCCTCCGCGGAGGCGCTGGGGGAGGGCGCCGGCCCGTCCGCGGGGGGAGAGCAGGTGGACGCGGTCTCGACGCCCTCCTCGGCCGGGTCCTCGTCCGCGCCGGAGCTGGGTGAGCTCTCGGGGTCCCGAGGCGGCTCCGCCGGCTGCTGCGTGCTCCCCTCGGTGGAGTCGGAGGACGGGTCGGGGGCGGCCACGCCGCCGCCGTCCGCGTCGTGCTCGGGAGGGGCGCCGTGGCGATCGGCCCCCGCCGGGACGAACTCCAGCACCTGGTCGCGGACCTGGGGGCTGGACACGACCACGGAGGCGGCGATCATCACGGCCCCCGCCACCGCCGCCACCGGTCGTAGCCAGGGCAGGCCGAACCAGGCGAAGCCGCGGTTGCGCTCGGTGCGCTCGCGGATCAGGTTCAGGGCCTCCGGAGAGGGCTCCACCGTGCTCGCCTCGGCCATGAGGACCTGGCGCAGCCGGTCCTCGAAGGCGTCGTCGGTCGGATCTGTCGGACCGGTCATGTCGTCTGCTCCAGAACAGAGCGGAGCGAGGAGATGCCACGGGACGTGTGGCTCTTCACCGCGCCCCGGCTGATCCCCATGGCGTCCGCGATCTGAGCCTCTGACAGGTCGCCGTAGTACCGGAGCACGATGGCCTCTCGCTGACGGGTGGGTAGTTTGCGCAGGGCACGGATGACCGCCTCCCGCTCCAACAGGTTCAGGGCGCCGTGTTCGGCACTGGGGGCGTCGGGGAGGGCCTTGGGGGCGTGCTTCTCCACCACCGCCCGGTGGCGGAGCACGGACCGGGCCTTGTTCACCACCGCCTGGCGGAGGTAGGACAGGGCCTTGTTCGGATCGCGCAGCCGGCGCCAGGCGCCGTGCATCGCGACGAACGAGTCCTGAACGACTTCCTCCGCGGTCGCGTGGTCGCGGACGAGAAGGGATGCGAGCCGAACGAGCGGACGGTAGTGCTCCCTGTAGAGCTCCGTCACGGCGTGGTCGGCGTCCCACTCCACCGAGAGCGGGGCCGTGGGGGCTCCGGCCACCATGGTTTCTGTCGTCACGTCAGTTCGACGCACACCCTTGTCGCGGGGTTTACGAAAGGGCATACCTCTTCTTTTCCAGGTAGACGCGCGTTTCATTCCGAACACGTGGGTACCGGGCCGGGGCGGACGTTTCCGACGACCCGACGCGCACGGGTGGAAAGCCTATCGCGCCTGGGACGGAGGCCGTTGCCGAACGGGCTCCCGGACCGCGGCCGGCGGCCTTCCCGGGATGGGCCGCCCGGCGCCGACCTGCGGCATCATGGTCCGGGACAACCCCCAGACGGCGGCCGTTCCGGCGGCCGCGAACACACCACGGAGGTTCGCGATGGCCCATGAGGACTGCCTCTTCTGCAAGATCGTGAAGGGGGAGGTGCCCGCCGAGATCGTCCGGGAGGGCGAGCGGACCCTCGCCTTCCGCGACATCAACCCCCAGGCGCCCACGCACGTGCTGGTCGTCCCGCGCGACCACCACCCCGACGCCGCCGCCGCTGCCGCCGCCGGCGCCGGGCTGCTGGACGAGATCGTCCGGGACGCACACGAGGTCGCCGTGGCCGAGGGCGTCGCCGACACCGGGTACCGCCTGGTGTTCAACACCGGCAGCGGGGCCGGGCAGACGGTCTTCCACCTCCACGGCCACCTCCTGGGCGGCCGCGGCCTCAACTGGCCCCCCGGGTAGGGGCCGGTCCCGGGCCCCGGACCGTTCCGGACAGGGCGCGGGCCCGGACCGCCCGGGACCCGCGCCCGGCCGCTGCCGGAACCGGCCCCGTCAGGCCCCGCGCGGCCCCGTCCACAGGCGCCGAATAACCCATCGAGCGGGGCGGGGACGCCTTGGTAGACTCGGGGTGTGGGCTTCCAGAGCCCGGTGGGACTCCTGTGGAACACCGGCGCGGAGCCCCGCCCGGCGCCCCGCACGGTGCCGGAGTCGTCCAGGAGACGCCGCGCCCGTCCAGGCGGGCGGCGCCCGAGCGAAGGGTAGGACAGCGGCCGCAAGGCCACACCATGGCCGAGACAACGCACACGCACCCGCGACGGGACACTCAGGTCAAGGTCGTGGTGCCCGACGAGCACACGATGATCAGCCTGCTGGGCTCGGGGGACGAACTCCTCAGGGCGTTGGAGCGGGCCTTCGAGAGCGACATCCACGTCCGAGGCAACGAGTTCACCATCAGCGGGACCCCCGAGGAGACCGCCGTGGTGGTCCGTCTCGTCGAGGAGCTGATCGAACTCGCCAAGAGCGGCACGCACGTCACCCCCGACACCATCGAGCGCATGGTCCACATGCTGGCGGCGCCCGGTTCGGAGCGGCCCGCGGACGTGCTCACGACCAACATCCTGTCCAACCGCGGCAAGACCATCCGGCCCAAGACGCTCAACCAGAAGCGCTACGTCGACACCATCGACCGCAGCACCGTGGTGTTCGGCATCGGCCCGGCGGGCACCGGCAAGACCTACCTGGCCATGGCCAAGGCGGTCAAGGCGCTCCAGGACAAAGAGGTCAACCGGATCATCCTCACCCGTCCCGCGGTGGAGGCCGGTGAGCGGCTGGGCTTCCTGCCGGGCACGCTCTACGACAAGATCGACCCCTACCTGCGTCCCCTCTACGACGCCCTGCACGACATGCTCGACCCCGATTCCATCCCCAAGCTGATGGCCGCCGGGACGATCGAGGTCGCGCCCCTGGCGTACATGCGGGGCCGGACCCTGAACGACTCCTTCATCATCCTGGACGAGGCGCAGAACACCTCGCCCGAGCAGATGAAGATGTTCCTGACGCGCCTGGGCTTCGGCTCCAGGATCGTGGTCACCGGTGACGTCACCCAGGTGGACCTGCCCGGCGGGCAGGCCAGCGGGCTGCGGACCATCGAGACGATCCTGAGTGACATCGACGACATCGCCT
This sequence comes from Nocardiopsis sp. NPDC055824, assembly GCF_053616335.1. Classification (NCBI taxonomy): domain Bacteria; kingdom Bacillati; phylum Actinomycetota; class Actinomycetes; order Streptosporangiales; family Nocardiopsidaceae; genus Nocardiopsis; species Nocardiopsis sp. NPDC055824. The sequence continues at coordinate 3,676 of NZ_JBSHDN010000276.1, read as the reverse complement.
TCTGCCGGCTCACCAGCGAGGACGTCGTCAGGCACAAGCTCGTCGGCAAGATCGTCGACGCCTACGGGCGTTACGACGCCGTCCAGAACGACCGTCAGGGCGACCGCAGGGGGGGCCGCCGCCGCGCCGGGGGCGCCCGCGACCGGGGCCCGTCCCCGCGCGACGAGCCCTCCGACACCCCGACGGACCCGGGGACGGGGAGCACCCGCCCCGGGGAGCGGGCAGACTGAGGTAGTACGGCGTTCGCACCGGTGGGTCCGTGAGCATGCGGGCCCACCGGTTCGGGTGTCCCGGGTGAGGGCCGCAGACGGCGCACCCACCGGCCGGGCGCGCCGCCCGGCCGCGACGATTCCAAGTGAGGCAGCCGCAACCGATGAGTATCGACGTCGCCAACGAGTCCGGCGTCACCGCAGTGGACGAGGAGCGACTCTCCCGCCTGGCCCGGCACGTGCTCGACGCCATGCGCGTCCACCCCCTGGCCGAGCTGTCCGTCGTGCTGGTGGACGAGGGGCCGATGACCGACCTGCACGTGCGGTGGATGGACGAACCGGGCCCCACCGACGTGCTCTCCTTCCCGATGGACGAGCTGCGCCCCGGCGGCCCGGGGCGCACCAGCGAGCCCGGCGTCCTCGGTGACGTGATCATCTGTCCGCAGGTGGCCGAGCGCCAGGCCGAGAAGGCCGGGCACAGCACACAGGCGGAGATCGACCTGCTCTGCACCCACGGCATCCTCCACCTGCTGGGCTACGACCACGCCGAACCGGAGGAGCACAAGGAGATGTTCGGCCTCCAGGGCGAGATCCTCGCCGCCTGGCGTGAGCGGGAGTCCGCCGGGTCCGCGAAGGACGAGAGCTCCTGATGAGACCCCTGATGTGGCCCGACGTCGCCCCCATGACCACGGGGGAGCCCGCCGAGTGGATCACCGCCTTCGTGATCGCGCTGGTGCTGACCGCGGTGGCCGGGTTCCTGGTGGCGGCGGAGGTCGCCATCACGCGAGTCATGTCGGTGGGCCTTCCCGAGGCGACCGGTCCGGAGCGGGCGGCCAGGGCCGACCGCCGCTGGGGCAGGGTCGCCGCCGACCCGACGCGCCACCTCAACGCGCTGCTGTTCCTGCGCGTGGTGTGCGAGGTGTGCGCGGTCATCGCGGCGGCCATGGGGATGGTGTTCCTCCTGGGGCTGGGGTGGCCCGCCCTGCTGCTGACCGCGGTGGCGATGGTCGTCGTGGAATCCGTGCTGATCGCCATAGCACCGCGCATCCTCGGCCGCCAGTTCGCCGGGCAGTTCGCCCGCGCGAGCGCGGCGGTGGTCTACCCGGTCCAGGTCGTGGTGGGTCCGCTCGCCCAGCTCCTGGTGGGCGCGGGGCGCGCGATCACGCCGCGGGGCAAGGGCGACCGCGAGGGGCCGTTCAGCACCGAGGTGGAGCTGCGCCAGCTGGTCGACCTGGCGGAGCAGGGGGAGGTGATCGACGCCGAGGAGCGGCAGATGATCCACTCCGTCTTCAAACTCGACGACACCTCCGTGCGCGAGGTCATGGTGCCCCGCCCCGACATCGTGTTCACGAGCCGCGACGCCGACGCCGACGCGGTCCTCACCCTGGCGCTGGGGAGCGGGTACTCGCGCATCCCCGTGACCGGCGAGGACGAGGACGACGTCGTCGGCATCGTCTACCTCAAGGACCTGGTGGACCAGCTCCGCGACCGCTGGGCGGCGTCCGCGGGCAGTGCCGGGGCGGAGGTGCCGCTCACCGCCGGCGACGTGATGCGCACGGCGTCCTACGTGCCCGACACCAAGCCCATCGACGAGCTGCTCCGCGAGATGCAGCAGCAGCGCAACCACGTCGCGGTGGCCATCGACGAGTACGGCGGAACGGCCGGGCTGGTCACGCTGGAGGACATCGTGGAGGAGATCGTCGGGGAGATCACCGACGAGTACGACCACGAGATCCCGCCGGTGGTCTGGCTGGACGACGGCAGTGTGCGGGTGACGGCCCGCCTGCCCCTGGGCGAGCTCGACGAGCTCTTTCCCGACCAGGACCTCGACGTGCCCGACGTGGAGACCGTCGGCGGACTCGTGGCGTTCGTGCTGGGCCGGGTGCCGGTCGGCGGGGCCCGGGCCGAATACGCTGGACTGAGGCTCACCCTGGAGGGCAAGAGCAGCCGCCGCAACCGGATGACCACGGTCCTGGTGGAGCGACTGCCCGAAGAGGGGGCCGGGGCGCCGGACGACCGGGGCCGCAACGAGGACGTAAGGAGCACGGACCAGTGACGGAGACGACGGGGCTCGGCCCCGAGGACGGCAAGCTCATCACCCTCGCGCGGGCCTCCCGGGCCCGCAACGCGGCGGCGGAGGGCGCTGCGGTGCGCGACGAGACGGGACGCACGTACGTGGCCACGACGGTGTCGCTGCCCTCCCTCCGGCTGACGGCGCTCCAGGCGGCCGTGGCCGCGGCCGCCTCCAGCGAGGCCTCCGCGCTGGAGGCCGCGGTGGTCGTCACCGAGGCCAAGGAACTGACCGAGGACGACCGCGCGGTGGCGGACGACCTGAAGACCCAGGTGGTGGTGATCGCCGCCCCTGACGGGGTGCCCGCGAGCATCACCCGGCGCTGAGAAGGACCCATGAACGACCTCGACCTCGAGAAGCTGCGCGTCCCGCTGCCGGCCCCCTCCCACCCGGAGGGTTTCCGCAGCGGCTTCGCCTGCTTCGTGGGCCGCCCGAACGTGGGCAAGTCCACGCTGATGAACGCGCTGGTCGGGCAGAAGGTGGCGATCACCAGCAACCGGCCGCAGACCACGCGGCGCACGGTGCGCGGTATCGTCCACCGGCCCGGTTCCCAGCTGATCATCGTGGACACCCCGGGCCTGCACAAGCCCCGCACCCTGCTGGGCGAGAGGCTGGACTCGCTGGTGCGGTCCACCCTGGTCGAGGTGGACGTGATCGCCTTCTGCCTGCCCGCGAACGAGCCGATCGGCCGGGGCGACACCTACATCGCCAAGGAGCTGGCGGAACAGCGCAACACCCCGGTGGTCGCCCTGGTCACCAAGACCGACCTGGTCGACAAGGAGGCCGTGGGCAAGCACCTGATGGCGGTGGACGAGCTGGGCGACTGGGCCGACATCGTCCCGGTGTCCGCGCAGGGCGCGTTCCAGCTCGACACCGTCACCGACGTGCTGTCCTCGCACCTGCCGGAGGGGCCGCCGCTGTACCCGGACGGCGACCTGACCGACGAGCCGGACGAGATGCTCGTGGCGGAGCTGGTCCGCGAGGCCGCACTGGAGGGCGTGCGCGACGAGCTGCCGCACTCCATCGCCGTGGTCGTGGACGAGATGTTCCAGCGGGAGAACACCCGGCCGGGCAAGGAGCTGGTGGACATCTACGCGTCGCTGTACGTGGAGCGCCCCAGCCAGAAGGCCATCGTCATCGGCTCGAAGGGCTCGCGCCTGCGCGACGTGGGCTCACGGGCCCGCAAGCAGATCGAGGGCCTGTTGGGCCAGCGGGTGTTCCTCGACCTGCGGGTGCGTGTGGCCAAGGACTGGCAGCGCGACCCCAAGCAGCTGCGCAAGCTGGGCTTCGACCAGCAGACGTAGCGACCCGTGCGGAAGGGGCGGACCGGCCGGTCCGCCCCTTCCGCCGTTCCCGGGCCGGGTCCGGCCGGGGTGTTGTGGTCCGGGGCGAGGCG
>NZ_JBSHDN010000275.1:0-6964 GCF_053616335.1 Nocardiopsis sp. NPDC055824 | reverse complement strand
GGGCGCGGAAGGGCGGACACTGCTGTCCGGCGGGCGGCGCCCGCCGGGCACGCCCTACCGGGGGACCCGTCCCGGGCGGTGGGCGGCGATCGGGTTCTCCAGCGTTCCGACCAGCTGGAGGGCCCCCGCGGGGTCGTCCAGGTTCACCATCTGGCGGTTGTCGCGGAGCTGGAGCCGGTTCAGGCAGGAGAGCGCGAAACGGTCCGCGAACACGTCGTAGCGCTCGAAGCGCTCGGACAGGTGCGGGACCGACGCCTGGTAGTCGGCGACGCACTCCGCCACCGTCCGCCAGAAGTCCTCCTCCGCCAGGGTGCCCTCGTCGGCGAGGATGCCGTTGAGGAACCGCAGGAAGCAGTCGAAGACGTCGGTGAAGAGCGACAGCAGCCGCTTGTCCTCGGGGACCTCGGCGCGGATGCGCTCCACCGCCTCGGGCAGCTCCGCGTCCGCGTCCATCACCACGATCTCCTCGGCGATGTCCTTCATCAGCACCCGCTGGGGGACCCCGTCGCGCAGGATCAGGATCACGTTCTCCCCGTGGGGCATGAACACCAGGTCGTGCCCGTAGAACGCGTGCAGCAGCGGGACCAGGTAGGCGTCCAGGTAGCGGCGCAGCCACACGGCCGGGGCCAGGCCCGACTCGGCGATGAGCGCCCCGGCGAGGGAGCCGCCGTCCGCGTCGGTGTGCAGCAGCGACGCCATCGTCGCGAGCCGCTCCCCCCGGCCGAGCCTCGGCACCGGGCTCTCCCGCCACAGTCCGGCGATCATCTTCAGGTACGGCGAGCCCTTGGCGGCGGCCCGCGCGTAGTGCGAGGTCCGGTAGCCCACCGCGGCGCGCTCGCGCAGCACCCCGACCCCGGTCGCGCGCAGCACCGGGTCCTGCCCGACCAGGTCGTCCAGCCAGTCGTTGATCGCCGGGGTGGCCTCCATGTACTCCGCCGACAGCCCGCGCAGGAACCCCATGTTCAGCACCGACAGGGCCGTCTTGACGTAGTGCCTCTCCGGCTCGGAGGCGTTGAAGAAGGTGCGGATGGACTGCTGGGCCCGGTACTCGTCCGGCCCGTACCCCAGGCACACCAGGTCGCGGCGGGCCAGGTCGGCGGCGAAGGTCACCGAGAGCCGGTTCCACCACTGCCACGGGTGGACCGGCACCAGGTGGTAGTCGTCCGGGTCCAGGCCCAGGCCGGCCAGCTCGGCGTGGAAGGCGGCCAGGACGCGGTCGCCGAGCTCCGAGCGCAGGAAGGAGCCGGGGTCGGTGTCGGCGGAGTGGGAGAAGGTGGTGCGCGAGCGCCGCGCGGCCACCCACACCAGGCGCACCGGGGCCGCGGCCTCGGGGGCGTAGGCCAGGTACTCGTCGGACCCGAAGCCCAGGCGCCCGTTGTTGGCGACGAAGCACGGGTGGCCCTCGGTCATCCCCGCCTCGATCGCCTGGAAACCGGAGCGCGCCAGCTCCGCGGCGTCCGGCTGCGCGCCCGCCATGCGGAAGGCGCTGCTCGCCAGGGTGCTGGTGATCTCCTCCAGGTAGACCGGCAGGACCTCCTTCCCCAGACCGAGGGTGTCGCGCAGGTCCAGCACGAGCTCCAGCGCGTCCGGGGTGTCCGTCGCCTCCGGGGAGCCGTCGCCGCCGGGGGCGCGGCGGACGATGCTGTCGGCGTCGATCCGCCAGTGGTCCAGGGCCATGACACGCGCCGTGAACCGGTACTCGGCCCCGCTGTCGCAGCGGACGGTGTACGCGCCGTCGGCGCCGCGTTCGGGGGTGAGCAGCCGTTCGTGGGAGAACTCGGCCAGGGCCTTGCGGACGAGCAGCCGGTTGGCGCGCTCCCACAGGTCCGGGGACAGGTGGGCGACGCCCTCGCGGGGGTCGGTCGGGGCCCCGGCCGGCCGAGGGGCCCGCCGTTCCCGGGCTGCGGCCGCAGGGCCGGCGGGGTCCGGTGCGCGGACGCCCGGGGAGGGCTCCGCCGTGAATGTCCCACCGGGGTGGCTGACGGTCATCTGTCGACTCCTCTCGTGGGCGCGGCCGCCGCCAGGGCGGAGCGGAACCGGTCGCGGGTACAGGTGCTCAGGTAGGCGTCCTTGCCGCTCTCCCGGAGGGAGACGGTGGACTCGACCCGGAAGCCCACCGCCTCGTTGAGCGCGTGGACGGGTCGGTTGCGCACGTCCGGCTCGACGACGACGCGCTCGGCCCCCGGGGCCGCGAAGGCCAGCTCCATGACCGTCGTGATGACGGCGCGGGTGAACCCGTGGACCGGGGTGTCGGCGGGCGCCACCAGGAAGTGCATCCCGATGTCGCCCGGCAGCACCTCGTAGTGGTGGGCCAGTTCGCTGTCCGCGGGCGAGTAGAGCTCCGCGAGGAAGACGGGCCGGCCCTTCCACACGCCGATGTAGGCCTGCTCGTGGTCGGAGGCGTGCACGGCCCGGAACTGGCGGGCCACGTCCTCCTCGTCGGCCTCGGTCATCAGCCAGAAGCGGGCCCGGGGCTCGGTCAGCCACCCGTGGAGGAGCGGTGTGTCGGCGTCCGGGTCGACGGGGCGGACACCGAACCGGCCCAGCTCGGGGTCGTCCCTGGTCAGCCCGGCCGGGAAACGGGCGGCAGGCGCGGGGCGGCTCATCGGTCGACCACCTCCAGCTCGGTGTCCGGCCCCGCGGGAGCGGAGCCCCCGTCCCGGGCCGCGGGGTCCCGCGGCGCGGGCGCGCCGAACTCCTGGAAGGCGATGGAGCGCTCCACGGCGTAGGGCTCGCGGCCCAGCATCGCGCGGAGGATGTAGGAGTTGCGGTAGGCGCCCATTCCCAGGTCGGGGGAGACGAACCCGTGGGTGTGCAGCTCGGCGTTCTGCACGAACACCGCCCCGGGCGGGGCCTGCGCGCCCGGCCCCTCCGCGTCCCCGCCGGGGCCGTGGGCGTCCGCGTCCACCCGGTAGTCGCGGCGCACCCGGAAGCGCCCGGCCGCGTCCCAGGCCAGCCGGTCGGAGACGGGCCCCAGGAAGTCCGGCCGCCGGTACCGGTAGCCCGTGGCCAGGACCAGCCCCTGCGTGTCCAGGGTGAAGTCGCGTCCCTGGTCGGTGTTGCGCAGCTCCAGGCGGTAGCCGTCCAGCTCCGCTGCCCGGGAGGCCCCGGTGACCTCGGTGCCGGTCAGCAGGCGCACGGGGGGCGGGCCGAGCCTGCTCTTGACGTAGAGCAGGTCGTAGATCGCGTTGATCACCTCGGTGTCGATGCCCTTGTACAGGTTCTTCTGGGAGCTCACCAGGCGGTCGCGGGTGGCGTCCGGGAGGGAGTGGAAGTGGTCGGCGTACTCCGGGGAGGTCATCTCCAGGGTGAGCTTGGTGTACTCCAGCGGGAAGAAGCGCGGCGAGCGCGTGACCCAGTTGAGCTGGTAGCCGTGCCTGTCCACGTCCTGGAGCAGGTCGTGGAAGATCTCGGCGGCGCTCTGGCCGCTGCCGACCACCGTGATGCTCCGCTTGGACCGGAGGTCCTCCCCGGCGTACAGGTAGTCCGAGCTGTGCACGGCGTCCCCGTCCAGGCCCCGGCAGGACTCGGGGACGTAGGGCGGGGTCCCGGTGCCGAGCACCAGGCGGCGCGCGCGGTGCAGGCCGGGCGCCCCGGTCGCGGTGTCGGTGCTGTGCAGCAGGTAGAGGGACCGCTCGGGGTCGTACTCGACGGCGTCGACCCGCTGGCCGAAGCGGACCGCGTCGCCCAGCTTGCGGGACGCCCAGCGGCAGTAGTCGTTGTACTCCGTGCGGAGGGGGTAGAAGCGCTCGCGGATGTAGAACGGGTACAGCCGCCCGGACTCCTTGAGGTAGTTGAGGAAGGAGTACGGCGAGGTGGGGTCGGCCAGGGTGACCAGGTCCGACATGAACGGGGTCTGCAGTTCGGCGTCTTCCAGCAGCATGCCGCTGTGCCAGTCGAACTCCGGCTTCTGGTCGAGGAAGAGGCCGTCCAGCTCGGCGATGGGCGCGCTCAGGCAGGCCAGGCCGAGGTTGAAGGGGCCGAGGCCGATCGCGGCGAAGTCGTGGACGCGGTCTCCGCCGTGTGCGCCGGGGCTGTGGTCGCCTGTCAACGGGTCCTCCCGGAGGTGTGCGCGGGGTCGTGCGGTGCGCCGGCCGGCGCGGTGGACGGTGCGCCGCCGGTTCTGGCCACCGCGCCGTGCTCGGCGGCGTAGTGCCGGGCGTGTCCCGCGAGCAGGTCCAGGACCTCGGCGACGTCCTCCCGCGTGCTCCGGGGGTTGAGCAGGGTGAGCTTCAGGTACGGGCGGCCGTCGACCGTGGTGCGGGCGGCGACGGCGCGGCCCGAGGCCAGCAGGGCCTCCCGCGCGTACCGGTTGGCGCCGTCGGCGGTCTCCTCGTCGACCCCGGGCAGGGCGCACCGGAACACCAGGGTGCTGAGTGTGGGCCGTGTGACCACGGTGAACCGGGGATCGGCGTCGAGCAGCGACCACCCGGCGGCGGCCAGGTCCAGGACGCTGTCGAAGAGCGCGCCCACGCCCTCGGCGCCCATCGTGCGCAGGGTCAGCCAGAGCTTGAGCGCGTCGAAACGGCGCGTGGTCTGGAGGCTCTTGTCCACCTGGTTGGGGGCCAGGACCGGGGTGCTGCCGTCGGAGCGGGAGTTGAGGTAGTCGGCGTGGTAGGTGACGTGGCGCAGGGACCGACCCTCGCGCACCACCACTGCGCTGGAGCTGACCGGCTGGAAGAAGGACTTGTGGAAGTCCACGGTCACCGAGTCGGCGCGCTCGACGCCGCTCAGCAGGTGCCGGTGGCGCGAGACCAGCAGTCCGCAGCCGTAGGCCGCGTCGACGTGCATCCACAGTCCGTGGCGGGAGCACAGGTCGGCGATCCGGGGGAGGGGGTCGATGCTGCCGAAGTCGGTGGTCCCGGCGGTGGCGACCACCGCGACGGGGATCAGGTCCTCCCGCAGGCAGCGGCGCAGCTCGGCCGCCAGGGCGTCCGGGCGCATGCGGCGCCGGTCGTCGCAGGCCACGGTGATCACGGACTCGTAGCCCAGTCCGAGGAGCGCGGCCGACTTGGCGACGCTGAAGTGCCCGGCCTCGGACGTCAGCACGCGCATCCGCGGCAGGAGCTCGGAGAGGCGGCCCCCGTGGCGCTCGTGGGCCTCGTCGCGGGCCATGAGCAGGGCCTGGAGGTTGGACTGGCTGCCGCCGCTGGTGAAGACCCCGTCGGCGTCCTCGCCGAAGCCGATGCGCCCGGCGGTCCAGTCGATCAGCCGCTGCTCGATGAGGGTTCCGCCGGCGCTCTGGTCCCAGGTGTCGAGGGAGGAGTTCACGGCGGACAGGACGGTCTCGCCCAGCAGGGCGGGCAGGACCACGGGGCAGTTCAGGTGGCCCATGTAGCGGGGGTGGTGGAAGTAGACGGCGTCGTCGAGGTAGAGGTGCTCGAGCTCGTCCAGGGCGGCGGCAGGGTCGTCGAGCGGGCGGTCCAGGTCGACCTTGTCCATTCCGGGGCGGAGGTCCTCGGCGGTGGCCCCCGTGAACGGCCGGTCCACCCGGGCGATCCGGGCGGCGACCCGGTCCACGGCGGAGCCGGCGAGGACGCGGTAGCGCTCGGCGCTGTGGGCGTCGAAGAGGTGGGCCCGGTGGTCGGTCCCCTGGACGGGCGGGGTATCGGGGGCGTCGTCGGCCCCGGCGTCCGTGGAGCCGCGTCCCCCGGTCGGCGGGTCCTGAACGGACCTCGCGAGGAAGTTCATGGGTCGTCCTCCTGAAGGCGGGCATGCCAAAGGCATCCGTTGGCCGGATGTGGGCATGAGGGGGTGAACTGCGTCGATGCGGTGCAGGGATGCGAAATCCAAGCAAGGGGAGCCTAACCTAACCAAAAGGGGCTCGCACTGTGACCATCCCTACATGCCGAGATGGTTTAACTACGGAGAGTTGCCATCGAGGGCGGCGTTCAGGGGGTTTTCATCAGCTTTTATGGCGGTTAGTTCGTTTCTCTGACGCGCGATGATTACAGGTGGCGGCCAGCAACGGCCCCGGGTCGACGGCCCTCGGCGCAAGACCCGGCGGGGCGCGCCACCGGGGACGGTCCGCCCGCAGGGCGGGGAGGGCACACGGCTCCGGCCGGGGGCCGAGGGGGCGCTCCCGGAAGGAGCGCTCCTGCGCTCCCGGGCCCGCGGAGGGGAGTCCTCCGCGCCGCGGGGTCTCCGGCCGGTCGGGGGGGCAGGCCCCGGGGAGAGGCCCCGCGGCGTGCACGCCGGGTGACGGCCGGGGCGCCTGTCGGCCCGGCGTCCGCCCCGGTTCCACCGGCGGCGGATGGTCCTCCCGCGGGAAGGCGCCCGCGGCGCTACCGCTCCGGCCCGACCCGCCGTTCGAGGTACATGACGGTGGTGTTCTCCGAGAACCCGCTGCCGCGCATGAGGGCGAGGGAGGCCGTGTTGCCCGTCTCCACGTCGGTGAGGATCCGGGACGCCCCGAGGGCCTCCAGCCCCGCGCAGCACTCACGGACCAGGCGTCCGGCGATCCCGTGGCCCCGGAGGCCGGGGTCCACGGCGATCCACTCCATGTAGCCCCAGTCGTCGCGGTGCTCGAAGCCCATCGAGCCGAGGACGAACCCGACGACCCGCGTGCCGCTCAGCGCCACCCGGCAGGAGGAGCGGGGGCTGTCCAGGTGGCCGGCGGCCGCCGTGAGCGACCAGGAGGTGTACGGCAGGGCGCTCGTCTCGAACACCCGGTGTCCCAGGTCGAGGACCGCGGGAAGGTGCTCCACCGCCATGGGTCCGATGTCCACCCCGGATCCCCGGGGGTCCGGCGCCGGCGCGCCCTCCTGCTGTTCCACTGGCCTTCCACCCTCCGCCGTCGGACACGGGCGCGTCCCACGCGGTCGCGGTGCGCCCGGGGCTTCGCGGCCGGGGCAGGAGCGCCCCTCGCCGCGGGGACACCGCAGGTGGTCCCGCCCCCGCAGATTATGCCGGACTCCGGAGCCCCGGACGGGGACGCGCACCGTGCCGGGGCGCGGTGCCGCCC
>NZ_JBSHDN010000274.1:0-7007 GCF_053616335.1 Nocardiopsis sp. NPDC055824 | reverse complement strand
TCCCCGGAGCGCGCGCCGCCGCTCCGCGACGCCGGCGGTGCCTCCCGGGGAGGCCGGAGCGGCCCGGAGGAGGCCGAGGCGGCGCACGGCTTCAAAGTCTCCGCGGATTTCTTGTGCCGGTCCACAGGCGACGCGGGGCCCCGCCGCCGATACGTTTCCACTGGCAGCGAGTACATCCAGCCAGGGAGACGTCGTGAACTTGCTCATCACCGGAATCACCACCCAGTCCTCCATCGCGTACGCGATCACGGAGGAGGCCATGCGCCAGGGGCACTCGGTGATCCTCACCAACCCGCCGGGGCGGCCCCTGTCGATCCTGGAACGGGTCGCCAAGCGGCTGCCCGCCGAGCCCGTCGACATCCTTCCCATGGACGTCACCGACCCCGAGCAGATCAGCGCCACCGCGAAGGCCGTGGCCGAGCACTGGGACCACGTGGACGGCGTCCTGCACGCCATCGCCTACGCTCCCGAGTCCGCGCTGGGCGGCAACTTCCTCAACACCGCCTGGGAGGACGTCGCCACCGCGGTCCACGTCTCCGGGTTCTCGCTCAAGGCCCTCGCCGTCGGGTTCCGCGAGCTGATGGCGGCCGCCCCCGACGGCTCCGGGGTGGTCTCCCTGACCTTCGACGCGAGCGTCGCCTGGCCCGTCTACGACTGGATGGGCTCCGCCAAGGCCGTCCTGGAGAACAGCACGAAGTACCTGGCCCGCGACCTCGGCGGCGACGGCATCCGGGTCAACGCCATCTCGGCGGGTCCGATCAAGTCCCTGGCCGGGGGCTCCATCCCCGGGTTCTCCCAGATCGCCGACTCCTGGGGCGACAACGCCCCGCTGGGCTGGGACACCAAGGACGCCTCCGTGGTCGCCGGTCCCGCACTGTTCCTCATGTCCCCGGCCGCGCGGGCCATCACGGGGACGGTCATGCACGTCGACGGCGGCTACCACGCCATGGGCGCGCCCCTCGCCTGAGCACCGGACGGCGCGGGGCGCACCGCGCGGTGCGTGGCGGCTCACACCCCCGGAGCGCGAGGGTTTACCAATGCGTAATACCGCTTTGACAAGGTGAGCCGGAGCAATCGCCGCACATCGCCGGCGGCTGGCGCAGCTTCCCGCCAGCACCCCGCCGTCGTCGCCGGGGGCCGGTAAGGACGACCGAAGGGGCGCGATCCGTGACCTATCTCCTTGGTTTGCGCATACGAGGCCGTGACGTGCTCGTCGTCGGCGGCGGCAGAGTCGCCCAGCGCCGGATCCCCGTGCTGGTCGAGGCGGGCGCCCGGGTGACCATGGTGGCGCCCGAGGTGTCCGCGGCGCTGGAGGACCTGGCCGCCGCCGGACGCCTCACCTGGCTCCGCAGGGCCTACGCCCCGGGCGACGTCGCCGGCCCGGACGCGCCCGCGTACTGGCTCGTCCACGCCGCCACGGACGACCCGGCGGTCAACGCCGCCGTCGCGGAGGAGGCGGAGGACGCCCGGGTGTGGTGCGTGCGCGCCGACGACCGCCACGAGTCCTCGGCCTGGACCCCCGCCAGCGGCACCGTGAACGGCATCACCGTCGGCGTCGTCGCCTCGGGGGACCCCCGCAGGTCGGCCGGGCTGCGCGACGCGATCACGGAGGGCCTCGCCGACGGCACCCTCGACGCCCGGCGCGGACGCGAGCCCCTGCGCGGCGTCGCGCTGGTCGGAGGGGGGCCCGGCGACCCCGGCCTGATCACGGTCCGGGGCCGGCAGCTGCTCTCCCAGGCCGACGTCGTGGTCGTCGACCGGCTCGCCCCGACCTCCCTCCTGGACCGGCTGCCGGCCGACGTGGAGATCGTCGACGCCGCCAAGATCCCCTACGGCCGGTCCATGACCCAGGAGGAGATCAACGAGGTCCTGGTCACCCGTGCCGCGCAGGGGAAGTTCGTGGTCCGGCTCAAGGGCGGCGACTCCTTCCTGTTCGGACGGGGAGGCGAGGAGGCCGCCGCCTGCGCGGCGGCCGGGATCCCCGTCATCGCCGTCCCCGGGGTCACCAGCGCCCTGGCCGCCCCCGCGAGCGCCGGGATCCCCGCCACCCACCGCGGTGTCGCGCAGGACGTGCACATCGTCTCCGCGCACGTCGCCCCGGGCGACAGCCGGTCGACGGTCGACTGGAAGGGCCTGGCCGCGGCGGGCGGCACCGTCATCGTCCTCATGGGGGTCGAGCGCATCCGGGCGATCGCCGAGGCCCTCGTCGCCCACGGCCGCCCCGCCGACACGCCCGTCGCCGTCGTACAGGAGGCCACGCTGCCGGGGCAGCGAACGGTGACGGGTACGCTGGCCACCATCGCCGCCGCGGCCCGTTCGGCCGAAGTGCGGCCGCCCGCGGTGGTGATCATCGGAGAAGTGGTCAAAACAGCGCGGGATCTTGACATACTGCACACGGGAACCCAGCTCGAGTCCCATCGGCTGGCGACCGGGCGCGATCCCCAGTGAGGCCCTCGCCGACGGCGTTCGTCGCCCGCCCGGTGGGGGACCGCCACTACCGATGAGGAGGGCATACCGATCATGACCCGGCCGTCGGCCGCACCGGACACCACGGGTGACGGTGCCTCGGACCGGTTCGGAACCGGACCGGCCGCCACCTCAGACCAGACCGCCGAGGGTTCCGCGGCCGTGCCCGGGGCGGACCCCCAGGGCATCGCCGAGGCACGCAGAGGCCCCACGGTCCCCGTTGCCGCGGGCCCGGCCAAGCACCGGGCCCCCGCACCCGACGACAACCGTTTCGACCAGGTCCTGGAAGAGCTGCGCAAGCAGATCCGCGACCTGGAGTTCGCCGAGGGGCTGCCCAACGCCGAGGAGGGCCGCACCCTCCAGGCCGACGTCCTCGCCCAGCTGTCCGACTACGTCCTGCCCCGGGTCCGCCGCCCCGACATCCCCCTGCTGATCGCGGTCGCGGGATCCACCGGTGCGGGCAAGTCGACCCTGGTCAACAGCCTCGTCGGCGAACAGGTCACCACCACCGGCGTGCGCCGCCCGACCACCAACAGCCCGGTCCTGGCCTGCAACCCCGCCGACGTCGACTGGTTCAGCGAGGCCTCGTTCATCCCGTCCCTGCCGCGTGTGCGCCAGCAGGGCCTGGCGATGCCGGGCAAGGACGGCATGCTGGTGCTCGCCGCCACCGAGGCCATGCCCCCGGGGGTGGCCCTGCTGGACACCCCCGACGTCGACTCCGCCGTCGCCGCCCACCACGAGTTCGCCGCCAAGTTCCTGGACGCCGCGGACCTGTGGGTGTTCGTCACCACGAGCACCCGCTACGCGGACGCCCGTGTGTGGGAGTTCCTCCAGGTGGCGCGCGACCGCGACACCTCGCTGGCAGTCGTGCTCTCCCGGGTGCCGCGCCGCGGCCGCCGCCGGCTCCTCGACCACTTCGGGGCGATGCTGGAGGCCAACGGGCTGGGCAACGCCGCCAGGTTCGCGATCCCCGAGACCGACCAGGTCAAGGGGGAGCGCTTCACCGCCAACGTCGCCGACCACATCCGCGACTACCTCGCGGAGGTGGCGGGGGAGGCCGAGCAGCGGGACCGGGTCTCCCGGCGCACGTTCATCGGCGTCATCGACAGCTTCCGCACGCGCGTGCCCGAACTCGCGCGCCAGGTGGAGGCCCAGATCGAGACCGGGCGCACGCTCTCCACGGTGGTGGACGACGCCTACGCGGGCGCCCACCGCCGTGTGGACACGAGCCTGGTCGACGGGTCCCTCCTGCGCGGGTCGCTGCTCGCCCGCTGGCAGGAGGTCGCCGCGAGCGGCGAGCTGGCCAAGAGCCTGCGCATGCGCGGCAGGCGCACCCGCCGGAGCGGCCGCGCCGAGCAGGCCGAGCGCGGCCAGCGGGTGAGCGCCCTGGAGCGCGCGCTCCGCGACGCGCTGGAGGCCGTGGTGGTCTCCGCCTGCGAGCACGCCTCCGACGAGATCGAACAGAAGTGGCGCGAGGTGCCCGGCGGCGGGGACCTCGCGGGCAAGGCCCTGGACCAGCCCGGCACCGGCCTGCTGTCACAGCAGATCCGCCAGGAGATCGCCGAGTGGCAGGACGACGTGGCCGAGATGACCACGGTCAGCGGTGCCACCAAGCGCTCCGTGGCCCGGTTCGTCACCTTCGACCGCGACATCGTCGCCCTGGTCCTGATCATCGACCTGCTCGGCTACGAGCGGTCCCGATCCGGAGGCGGCGCACACGCGGCCGACACCTCCGGCCCCTCTCCGCAGCGCCTGCTCAAGGGGCTGTTCGGCGCCCAGTCACTGCGAAGCATTGGCGAAACCGCACGGGACAACCTGCGCAGGCGCGTCCTCGGGCTGCTCGATCGCGAGCGAGTGCCCTTCGACAGCGCGCTCGCGTCGGCCGGGATCCCGTCCGAGGACAGCGCCGTCCAGCTCTATCAGGCCACGTACAACCTTGAGATAGCACGATGACGACTCAGTGGAACCCCGCGCAGGCGCAAGGGGACTACGGCGCGGCCGACGGCCGCGCCGAGGCCGAGGACCGCGAGAGCGGGCACCCCGGCCCCGGCGCCCGCGGGCACGCCCCGCAGGACGAACCGGTGCGGTCCGGAGGCGGGCCGTGGCGCGGGTACACCATGCCCGTTCCCGAGCACCCCGAGCACGCCGACCCCTCGGAGGACGGCACGGAGGAACCCTCCTACGACGGCATCACCGGCTACCCGGACCCGTCCGGCGCCGCCGCGCCGAGGGAGGCCCCCGAGCGCGCCGGGAGCGCGCCGGACGAGGGAGGCGGGGCCCAGGCCGGGCCAGGCCCCCAGGAGGCGCCTCCGCGGCGCTCGGGGCGGCACGCCAGGCACTCCGCCGCGCCCGGGGGGGACGGTCCCCCCCGGTCCGCCAGGAGCGCCCGGCCGGCGGGGGAGGCGCCCGCCGCCGAACCGGACGACATCACCCCGGAGGACCCCGACGGGCTCGCCGGGTGGGTGGGGAGCCTCGCCGAGGCCGCCGACGACACCCGTATCGCCGGGCGCACCACCGGCGCCTTCCCGATCGTGGGACAGCGCGCGGGCTCCGGCGGCGGGACCGGCGAACCCGCCCGCGCCCGCCGCGGCGCGGAGCCGCAGGAGCCCCCCGGCGCCGGGACGCCCGCCGACCTGGAGGACGGCGCCGCGGCGGACGGCGGCACGCCCTCCGCGGACGTGTCCGGCGCACCGGCGCCGGAGGAGCCCGAACCGCTGCCGCGCCGCGTCCCCGGGCCCTCGGCGGTCTCCGGCGCCTTCCGCGCGATCGGCCCCGACACCGCGTCCGAGCCGGCGGACGGCGGTGCCGGGGAGGAGGACGAGGAGGAGTACCGCCCCACCACCCACGACGAGTGGGAGACCACCCCGTCGACGAGCAGGGCCGAGCTCATCGAGCGCCTGGACGCCCTGTCCACGCTGACCGAGCTGGGCCAGGGCGACCTGCCCCAGGAGATCACCGCCCGGGCCGCCCAGCTGCTCGACCACGCCGGAGCCCGGCTGAGGCTGTCCGCCGAGCACACCGTCGTCGCGCTCGCCGGCGGCACCGGCAGCGGCAAGTCCTCCCTGTTCAACGCCCTGTGCGGACTCGAACTCTCGCAGACCGGGGTCACCCGGCCCACCACCTCCAAGGCGCACGCCTGCGTGTGGGGGCACGAGGGGGCCGACGCCCTACTGAGCTGGCTGGGCGTCCCCAACCGCTACCGGCACTCGCGCTCCAGCGTCCTGGACGCCGGCAACTCCGAGCTGACCGGACTGGTCCTGCTCGACCTGCCCGACCACGACTCCGTGCGCAGCATGCACACCGCCGAGGCCGACCGGCTGATCGGCTCGGTCGACCTGCTGGTGTGGGTCCTGGACCCGCAGAAGTACGCCGACGCCGCCGTCCACCACCGCTACCTGGCCAGGATGGCCGGCCACGGGGCGGTCACCGTCGCCGTCCTCAACCAGGTGGACAAGGTGGAGCCCGACGAGCTGGAGGAGCTGCTCACCGACCTGCGCCGCCTGCTGGAGTCGGAGTCCGGCGTGTACCCGCGCGTCATCACCACGTCCACGCTCACCGGCCAGGGCATCCGCGACGTGCGCGAGTTCCTCGCGGAGACGGTGCGCGAGCGCCGTGCGCTGGTGGACCGCCTGGTCGCCGACCTCGACCAGGTCGTCGAGCCCTTCGCCGACTTCCACGGCGAGGGGGACGTCCCCGAGACGGTCCCCGCCGACGTGCGGACCCGGATCCAGGAGGGGCTGGCCGGCGCCGCGGGGGTGACCGCCGTCGCCGACGTCACCGAGACCAACGACGTCAGGCGCGGCAAGCGCAAGGTCGGTTGGCCCGTGGCACGCCGCGCGGCCAGGCTCCGCAAGGACCCCCTGGCCGCCGTGCAGCTCGACTTCCTGCGCCGCGACAGCGAGAACGGCGTCCGGGGCCCCGTCGACGCGCACGTGGCCGAGTTGGAGACCGTCCTCGGGGAGGCGGCCGACACCGTCTCCGAGGGCATGCCGGCGCCCTGGCGGCGCCGGATGCGCACCGCCGCGCGCAGCGCGGTGCCCGAGCTCCCGGCCGAGCTGGGGGAGGCCGTCTCGGCGGCCGTCGGCGACCCGGAGCTGAGCCCCGGGTGGTGGAAGCTCGCCCGCACCGCGCAGTTCGCCCTGCTCACGGCGGTCGGCATCGGTCTGGCCTGGACGGTCGTCTCCGTGCTCAGCCGGCTCGGCGGCGGCATCACCGGCCTGGCGATGTTCGACGACCCGGTCTTCGCCGCCTACTCGGGCGCGCTGGTGGTCGCGGCGCTGCTGGTCGGCTGGCTGACCGGGGTGGGCTGCGGCAACCTCGTCGAGGTGGCGGCGGTCCAGCGCCGCGAGGACGTGGAGCGCAAGGCCCTGGGCCGGGTCCGGGAGATCACCGCGCTGCGGGTCGTGGAGCCGATGGAGGCCGAGCTGGCGAGGTACAGGGCGTTCCGCTCCGCCTACGAGGTGGCCGTGGCGGCGACCGGGACCTGAGCGGACGGCCGGCGACGGCGCGGTCGGTGCGCGACCGCGTCCGTCCGCCGGACC
>NZ_JBSHDN010000273.1:0-7028 GCF_053616335.1 Nocardiopsis sp. NPDC055824 | reverse complement strand
CCGGCCGTCTGCTCTTCCGTGGAAGGCGTCTGCGTTTCCGCTTTGTTGTGTCTTTACTTTATCAGGTGTTCCGCGCCCCGCCAAATCGGCGGTTTTTCGCATTTGCGCTTCCGAACCCTGAGGTTTTTCTGCGCACCTGATCGGGATAAAGAACCCGGTTTTCCCTCTTTCGAGGCAACTCCCTGAGCCTACACGCTCCGAGCACATGCTCGGACCAAGGCACTCAGGAGGAGGATTGTCAGATCGCGGCCCGGTTCCGAGTGATCCGAAGAAGGATCCTCGCCGTCCCGCAGCGACTCGATCGAGTGTAGGCAACTACCCCGGCGGCGTCAAACCGGCCCGCGTCCGGGGGGAACCCGATGTCCACGAGCGTTCCGCGTCGGCCGGCCCCCTCGGGCCCGCCCGCTGGTCCGCGCCTGCCGGACCACCCGATCCTCGCGATCGTGTGTCTGTCACGGCTTGCTTGTCAGGCAAGGACTGTCCTGCCCCTGCACACCCGCGGCCAAACACAGGGGGCCGAGTTTTTTCTGCGGCGGAGCCCGCACCTGCGCGCGGCCCCGGCAACGGCCCCGCGGCCCCGGAACGACGGAGGCGGCGCACGGGCCGCAAGCCCGGGCGCCGCCCCTCGTCAGCACGGGACCGGCGGGGATCAGACCATGTCCGCCAGGTCCTTGGCCAGCTGCCGGAAGGCGATCCCCCGGTGGCTGATCGCGTTCTTCTCCTCCGGGGTGAGCTCCGCCGTGGTGCGCGTCTCCCCCTCGGGGATGAAGACCGGGTCGTACCCGAAGCCGTGCTCCCCCCGGCGCTCGCGCGCCAGCCTGCCGCGGAGCACCCCTTCGGCGACCACCTCGGTCCCGTCGGGCATCACCAGCACGGCCGCGCACACGAACTCACCGCCGCGGCGCTCCGCCGGGGTGTCCGCCAGCTGGTCGAGGACGAGGTCGAGGTTGGCCCGGTCCTGGTCCCCCTCGCCGAAGCGGCCCGCCCAGCGGGCGGAGAGCACCCCGGGCATCCCCCTCAGCTCGTCGACGGCCAGTCCGGAGTCGTCGGCGACGGCGGGGAGCCCCGTGTGCGCGGCGATCGCGCGCGCCTTCAGCAGTGCGTTCCCGATGAACGAGGGCTCCGTCTCGGGCACCTCGGGCGCGTCCGGGAAGGCGTCGAGCGACAGCACCTCCGCGTCCAGGCCGGCCTCGGCCAGGATCGCGCGCATCTCCGGAACCTTCTTGGCGTTGCGTGTGGCCAGTACGAGCTTCACGGTTCCCCCTCCTCCGGGGACACCGCCGATACGGGTGCCGACGCTGTTCATCGGTGTCACTCGGCCAGTGCCTTCTTCTGGATCGCGGTCAGTTCCTCGCAGCCGGCGGCGGCGAGGTCGAGCAGCTGGTTGAGGAGGCCCCGGTCGAACGGCTCCCCCTCGGCGGTCCCCTGCACCTCGACGAACCTGCCGTCCCCGGTGAGGACGACGTTCATGTCGGTCTGGGCGACCGAGTCCTCCAGGTAGTTCAGGTCCAGCCTGGGCTGGCCCTGGACCACGCCGACGCTGACGGCCGACAGGGAGCCGGTCAGCGGGTTGTTCTTGAGCTTGCGGCGCTTGCGCAGGTACTTCATGGCGTCGGCCAGCGCCACGTACGCGCCGGTGATGGCGGCGGTGCGGGTCCCCCCGTCCGCCTGGAGGACGTCGCAGTCCAGGGTGATGGTGTGCTCGCCCATCGCCTTGAAGTCCACGACGGCGCGCAGGGAGCGGCCGATCAGGCGGGAGATCTCGTGGGTGCGGCCGCCGATCTTCCCGCGGACCGACTCCCGCGCCCCGCGGGTGTCGGTGGCGCGGGGCAGCATCGCGTACTCGGCGGTGACCCACCCCTCGCCGGTGCCCCGGCGCCAGCGGGGGACCCCGTCCTCGACTGTGGCGGCGCACAGTACGCGGGTGTCCCCGAACTCGATGAGTACGGAGCCCTCCGCCTGGCGCAGCCAGTTGCGGGTGATCGTCACGGGGCGGAGTTGGGTCGGAACGCGTCCGTCAGGTCGGGCCATGCCAAGAGCGTATATCCGAGGAGGGTCCGGCGGTGCTGGTGGGCACGAATGCCCCTCCTGTGCGACGCCCGCCGCGTTCCGCCGGCCGGTCAGCCGCCGATCGCGTGCACCTGGCCGCTGCGGGCCAGGCCGATCGGCCCCGCGAAGGTGGAGCTGGCCTCGGCGAGGGTGACCTCGTCGTCGTTCCACGGCACGAGGTGGGTGAGGAGCAGTTCGCGGGCCCTCGCGCGGTTGGCGTGGTCGCCCGCCTCGCTGCCCGTCAGGTGCATGTCCTTGGGGTGTTCCAGGTGGTCCTGGAAGGCCGCTTCACACAGGAACAGGTCGGTGTCGGTCGCGAGTTCGACCAGGGAGTCGCAGACGCCGGTGTCCCCCGAGTAGGCCATGGACGCGCCGCCGTGCTCCAGGCGGATGCCGAAGGCCTCCACCGGGTGGTTGACGTAGTCGACCCGGGCGGTGAAGGGGCCGATCTCCAGGGCGCCGGGGACGAGCTCGTGGAAGTCGAAGACCTCGGTCATGCCCGGGTCCGGTTCGAGCCCGTACGCCTCCGCGACGCGGTCGGCCACGCCCCTGGGCCCGTAGACCGGGATGCGGGGCTTGGCGCCCTCGGGGTGGAACATCCTCGCCACCCAGTAGGAGCACAGGTCGAAGCAGTGGTCGGCGTGCAGATGGCTCAGGTAGACGGCGTCGACGGAGTAGATGTCGATGTACCGCTGGAGTGCTCCGAGCGCGCCGTTGCCCATGTCGAGCAGGAGGCGGTAGCCGTCCGCCTCCAGCATGTAACAGGAGGCCGGGCTGTCCGGCCCGGGGAAGCTCCCCGAGGACCCGATAATCGTGAGTCGCACGTCGTCGTCGCCTTCTCGATGGGCCGCGCGGCGTCCTTGGCACCCCAGGCGTGTGGTGAGGAGTGCGGATGGCGGCTGGTTCTGCGGATGTCCCGTTGTTACGGGTCTACCCCAATGCCCGCCCGGGTGGTACAAAATGTGGCCCGCGTCTCACGCGACCTCGGTCACGTGTGAATTTTTCACACACTTTGACGCTTTCTGTCTTGTTTGTTCAGGGCGTGTTTCGGGCGTGTTCAGAACAGCAAGAGGGCCGGCACCCATCGCGGGTGCCGGCCCCACCGCCTTCCGGCCCGGGAGGCGTCGGACGGCTCAGGCCCAGAGCTGGCCGTCGAGCCGGTCCTCCGCCTCCTCCAGGGTGCCCTCGTAGGCGCCGGTGGACAGGTACTTCCACCCCGCGTCGGCGATGACGAAGGCGATGTCGGCGCGTTCGCCCGCCTTCTCCGCCTTCGCGGCCACGCCCATCGCGGCGTGCAGGGCTCCGCCGGTGGAGATCCCGGCGAAGATGCCCTCCCGGTCGAGGAGCTCGCGGGTGCGCCGTAGCGCCGCCTCGGCCGGGACCGAGAAGCGGGTGGTGAGCACCGACTCGTCGTACAGTTCCGGGACGAAGCCCTCGTCGAGGTTGCGCAGCCCGTACACCAGCTCGCCGTACCGGGGCTCGGCCGCGACGATCCGGACGTCGGGCCGCTGTTCGCGCAGGTAGCGCCCCGCTCCCATGAGGGTCCCGGTGGTACCGAGACCGGCCACGAAGTGGGTGATCCCCGGCAGGTCGGCGAGGATCTCGGGGCCTGTGGTCTCGTAGTGGGCCCGCGCGTTCGCCGGGTTGCCGTACTGGTAGAGCATCACCCAGTCCGGGTTCTCCTTCGCCATCTCCTTGGCGACGCGGACGGCCTCGTTGGACCCGCCCGCCGCCTCGGAGTAGTGGACCTCGGCCCCCCACATGGCGAGCAGCTGCCTGCGCTCCGCCGACGTGTTCTCCGGCATGACGCAGACCATGCGGTAGCCGCGCAGCTTGGCGACCATCGCCAGCGAGATGCCGGTGTTCCCCGAGGTCGGCTCCAGGATGGTGCAGCCGGGGGACAGCAGGCCGTCCTTCTCGGCCTGCTCGATCATGAAGAACGCGGTGCGGTCCTTGATCGAGCCCGTGGGGTTGCGGTCCTCCAGCTTGGCCCAGAGCCGGACCCGGGGCGAGGGCGAGAGGCTCGGCAGGCCGACGAGCGGCGTGCCCCCGAGGGAGTCGAGCAGGGAGTCGTAGCGCATGCCCGACCTAGCGGCTTCCGCCGGCGACGGCCGGCAGGACGGTGACGCTGTCGCCGTCGGAGAGCTCCGCCTTCAGGCCGCCGACGAAACGCACGTCCTCGTCGTTGAGGTACACGTTGATGAAGCGGCGCAGCTTGCCGTCCTCCACCAGGCGCTCGCCGATGCCCGGGTAGCGGCCGTCCAGGTCGGTGAACAGCTCTTCGAGGGTGGCGCCGGACCCCTCGACGACCTTGGCGTCGTCGGTCAGGTTGCGCAGGATGGTGGGGATGCGGACCTCGATGGCCATGAAGAGTGACTTCCTTCGCGGTGGTTGGTGTGCGTTCATTTCCAACAGGGGACGTCTCGCGGCCATTCCGGGGCGGGGCCCGCGAGACGCGGCGCCTACTGGCCGGCGCCCGTACCGGTGATCTCCACCGGCTCCTCGGTGACCTCGCCGTCGACGATCCGGTAGGACCGGAACTCGACGGTGTCCGGCTCACGGGTGGAGACGAGCACGTAGTGCGCGCCGGGCTCGGACGCGTAGGAGATGTCGGTGCGCGAGGGGTAGGCCTCGGTGGCGGTGTGGGAGTGGTAGATCACGACGGGCTCCTCGTCCCGGTCGTCCATCTCCCGCCAGACCTTGAGCTGTTCGAGGGAGTCGAACCGGTAGAAGGTCGGTGACCGCTCCGCGTTGGCCATCTCGATGAACCGCTCGGGGCGGTCGGACTTCTCGGGTCCGGCCACGACGCCGCACGCCTCGTCCGGGTGGTCGCGACGGGCGTGGGAGACGATCTTGTCGTAGATCGAGCGATCAATCCTCAGCATGCGACCAGGGTACCCGCATCCTGTTCCCTACCAACCGAATGGGTATTGTTAGCGGCCCCGGGAACCCCCGCCGTTCCGGGGCTGGTGGGGCGGCCTCCGTGGCCCATCGCACACGGATTAGGCTCGTGCCCATGAGCGACGACAGCAGCAGCGCGCTGCTCACCGACCACTACGAACTGACGATGCTCCAGGGGGCCCTGCACAGCGGCGCCGCCCCGCGTCGGTCGGTGTTCGAGATGTTCGCCCGGCGCCTCCCCGAGGGGCGGCGGTACGGGATCGTCTCCGGGACCGGCCGCTTCCTCGACCTCCTGGAGAGGTTCAGGTTCGGCACCGGGGAACTGGACTTCCTGTCCGACAACGGGGTGGTGGACGACCGCACGCTCGCGTGGCTGGCCGACTACCGGTTCTCCGGGAACGTGTGGGGCTACGGCGAGGGGGAGGCGTACTTCCCCGGCTCCCCCATCCTCGTGGTCGAGGGCACGTTCGCCGAGGCCGTGATCCTGGAGACCCTGGCGCTGTCGGTGTACAACCACGACAGCGCCATCGCCTCCGCCGCCAGCCGGATGTCGGCCGCGGCGGGCGACCGCCCCCTGATCGAGATGGGCTCGCGCCGCACGCACGAGCGGTCGGCCGTCGCCGCGGCGCGCGCCGCGTACGTGGGCGGGTTCGCGACCTCCTCCAACCTCGAGGCGGGGCGCACCCACGGGGTGCCGACCGGCGGCACCGCGGCGCACGCGTTCACGCTCCTGCACGACAGCGAGAGACACGCGTTCAAGGCCCAGCTGGAGTCCATGGGCACGGGGACGACACTGCTCGTGGACACGTTCGACGTGGAGCGGGCGGTGGCCACCGCCGTGGAACTGGCCGGCCCGGAGCTGGGCGCGGTGCGCATCGACTCCGGCGACCTCGGCGCGACCGCCTCCCGGGTGCGCGCGCAGCTGGACGCCCTCGGCGCGACCGGGACCCGCATCGTGGTGACCGGCGACCTGGACGAGTACTCGATCCTGGCCCTGGCCGTGGCGCCCGTGGACGGTTACGGGGTGGGTACCTCTCTGGTGACGGGGTCGGGGGCGCCGACGGTGTCCCTCGTGTACAAGCTGGTGGCGCGGGCCCGCGGACTGGAGCCGGACGCCCCCCTGGAGCCCGTGGCCAAGCGCTCGGTGGGCAAGCCCAGCCGGGGCGGCCGCAAGTGGGCGTCGCGACGCCTGGACGACAAGGGGACCGCCGTGGCGGAGGAGGTGTTCCCCCACGACCCGTCTTCGGGCGTGGGGTTGCGTCCGCTGCTGCGGCCCCTGGTGTCCGAGGGCGTCGTGGTGGGACAGGAGAGCGTCCACGACGCGAGGGAGCGGCACCGCGCGACGGTCGCCGAGCTTCCCGAGCAGGCGCTCCGGATGTCGCGGGGCGAGGCCGCGCTGCCGACGGTCTTCCACTGAGCCGTTCCGGGAGACCGGCCCCTGAGTTCCGAGACCTGACCGACAGACGCGAGAAAGGGGTGCCGGGATGACCAGGGCACTCATCGTGGTGGACATCCAGAACGACTTCTGCGAGGGCGGGAGCCTGGGGGTGAGGGGCGGCGAGCGGACGGCGGCCGCCGTCACCGACCACGCCCGGGCCAACGCCGACTCCTACGACCACGTGGTGGCGACCCGCGACTACCACATCGACCCGGGACCGCACTTCTCCGAGAACCCGGACTTCGTGGACAGCTGGCCCCGGCACTGCGAAGTGGGGACTCCGGGGGCCGAGTTCCATCCGGAGTTCGACGCCTCGCTGGCCGAGGAGGTGTTCAGCAAGGGGCTGTACACGGCGGCCTACAGCGGTTTCGAGGGGACCGCGGGGGACGGGACGACCCGGCTGGCCGACTGGCTGCGCGAACGGGGGGTGGACGAGGTGGACGTGGTGGGGATCGCCACCGACCACTGCGTCCGCGCGACGGCGGTGGACGCGGCTGCCGAGGGCCTGCGCACGCGGGTCCTGCTCGGCCTCACCGCGGGTGTGTCCGGGGACACCGTGACGACCGCGCTGGAGCGGCTGCGCGCGGCCGGGGTGGAGCTGGAGGGCGAGCCGCTGGTGGGCTGACGCACGGGCGGGGGC
>NZ_JBSHDN010000272.1:0-7189 GCF_053616335.1 Nocardiopsis sp. NPDC055824 | reverse complement strand
CCGCCCCGCGCCCGGGGCGGGGGCCGCGCCCCGGGCTGGGCCCGGCCGGGCGGGGGCCTCCTGGGGCGGCTTTGGGGGCCCGCCCGCCGGGGGTGGGGGGAGACCCCTGCCCCGGGCGGACGGAGCGGGCCGGCGGCCGCGGGCCCGTGGCGGCCCTGCGGCGTGCCGGCCCGGGACGGTCAGCCGTGGGCCCCGGCCTTCGGCCTGTCGGGGGAACCGGGGGCGTCGCCGCCCTCGGCGATGCCGCTCAGCACCTCGGAGGCGGCGAGCTCGTCGCGCGCGGCGAGCCGGTCGAAGCCGGTGACCGGGGGGTAGACGTAGCGGCCCAGGGTCGCGATGAGGATCGCACCGAGGACGAGGATGCCCATCAGGACGGGGATGACGGGGTCGTAGGAGCCCAGCAGGTCGTAGCCCAGCCCGAGGAGGAGCGGCCCGAAGGCGGTGCCCAGGAGGAACGCGGCCTGGACCACGCCCAGGATCCGGCCGAAGTAGCGCGTGCCCAGGTAGCGGCTGATGAGCAGGGCGAGCAGATCGCCCTCGATGCCGAAGGCGACGCCGATGAAGGCGACCGCGACGGCGGCGCTGCCGAACGGCGGGTACAGGAAGAACATGCCCGCGATGGGGGCGATCATCACGATCGGGCCGATGATGGTTCCGGGCACGCGGTCGACGATGAAGCCGCCGGCCACGCGTCCCACCAGCGAGGCGAGGCCGAAGACGACCAGCAGGGTGGCCGCCTGCTCGGCGCTCAGCCCGCGGTCGGTCATCATCGGCACGAGGTGGACCTGGAGGCCGTAGACGACGACCCCGACCAGGCCCAGCCCGACCGCGATGCCCCAGAACTGCCGGGTGCGGAACGCCTCGCGGACCGTCAGGCCGGGGAGCTGGAGGCTGACGTCGCGGCCCTCCACCTGCGTCTCCTGGACGAGCCGTCCGCGGACGTGCCGTTCCGCGCGGGCCCGCACGAACAGGGTGACCATCGTGACCGACACCAGGACCGAGATCAGCGCCATCACGCCGTACGTCATCCGCCATCCGACGTTCTCGATGAGCGCTCCGGCCAGCAGCGGGGCCAGGGCCGAGCCCAGCCCGATGATGCCCGTCACCACGCCGACGGCGAGGGCGCGGTTGTTGTCGAACCAGCTCACCACCGCCCTGGTGGCGGGTACCGCCGTTCCGGCCCCGAAGAACCCCACGAAGAAGCACGGGACGAAGTAGACCCACTCGACCGGCGGCACCAGCCCGACCAGCGCCATCGAGGCCGCGAACAGCACGAACCCCGGCACGAGGATGTAGCGCGCGGCGAAGCGGTCCACGAGCTGCGCGACGATGATCAGGCCGATCGCCATTCCGACCGCCGCGACCGAGAACGCCCCGGTCACGGTCGTGCGGCTGAAGCCGGTCTCCTCGACGATCGGCAGCACGAACAGGCCGATGGTGGCCAGGTACATCTGGGGGCCGACGGCGTTGGAGGTGCCACCGCCGATCACCACCCACCAGGGGCTTCTCGGTCTCGTTGCGCGGGGGGTGACAGTGCTCATGCGGACTCCGTAGGTAGTGGGGCGGTCGTGCGAACGGCGGTCAGGCGGCGAGGAAGGAGACCTCGGCCAGTTCCTCGGAGACCTGCCAGACGCGCGCCGCCTCCTCCGCGCTGCGCAGCGTCGGGTACAGCCGCTGTTCGGAGGGCGGGCCGCCGAGCCTTCCGAAGCCGCTGGGGCTGTAGAGCGCACCCGGCTTGGAACCGGGGTCGGTCGCGGCCATCAGCGCGGGCAGCTTCGCCGACTCGAGGGTGCCCAGCAGGATCCCGCGGGCCGACAGGGCCCGGATCCGGCGGATGTGCGGGGTGTCCTCGTCGCGGCCGAGCTCGGGGCGGGCGGCCAGGAGGCTCGTGGGGGCCACCCCGGGGTGGGAGAGGTTGCTGGTGATGCCCCACCCGTGAGCCTTGCTGCGGCGGTCCAGTTCGAGGCCGAACAGACCGAACGCGATCTTGGACTGGCTGTACGCGCGCATCCCGTCGTAGGAGCGGTCCCAGTTGATGTCCTCCCAGTTGATGGAGCCGCGGCGCGCGGCGACACTGATCTGCGAGGTCACCCGTGCCCGGCCGGCGCGCAGCAGCGGCAGGAGCCGGCAGACCAGGGCGAAGTGGCCGAGGTAGTTGGTGCCGAACTGCAGCTCGAACCCGTCGACCGTGGTCTGGTGGTTCGGGGGCCGCATCACGCCGGCGTTGTTGATGAGGATGTGGATCGGGCGGCCCTCCTCGCGGAGCGTGTCGCCCAGGGCGGCGACCGAGGCCAGTGAGGAGAGGTCGAGGCCGCGGGTCGACACCCGCGCGCCCGGGTGGTTGCGGCGGATCTTCTCGACCGCCTTCTTCCCCTTGGCGGGGTTGCGGACGGGCAGGAGGACCTCCGCGCCGGCCGCGGCCAGCCACTCGGCCATTCCCAGGCCCATGCCGTCGCTCGCGCCGGTCACGACCGCCAGTTTCCCGGTCAGGTCGGGCACGGTGATGTCGATGGTTCGACGTGGCATTGCTCTGCTCCTCGGATAGTCGATCCCTCACGCCGGTCGGGGGCGTGGGAGGCGTCCGGTGTTCCCCTCCGCCGGGGGCAGGGGCGGGTAGGGGTCACCGGACCGCGCAGGCCGGGAACGGGAGGGACCGGTCACCGACCCGCCCCGCTTCCGTTCCCGGTGCGCAAGAGCGATCCTCGGTCCTCGGCGGGGGAGTAACCACGGCCTCCCGATCCCAGGCTCGCGGGTCCACCCCTCGGGCCGGCGGCCGGAAGGGGGGATCGGCGGTCCGTGGCTACACTCGCGCGCGGACGGTAGACACAGAGCATGACCTTGGAAGGAATGCTGTGATCGATCGCACCGGGCTGGCGGAGTTCCTCCGCAACCGCAGGGGGGCGCTGCAACCCGAGGACGTCGGGCTCCCGCGCGGGCAGCGCCGCAGGACCATGGGCCTGCGACGCGAGGAGGTCGCGTCGCTGTGCCACATGTCGACCGACTACTACTCCCGGCTGGAACGGGAGCGCGGGCCGCAGCCCTCGCTCCAGATGCTCGCCTCGATCGCCCAGGGGCTGCACCTGTCGCTGGAGGAGAGGGACCACCTGTTCCGCCTCGCCGGACACAACCCGCCCGCACGCGGCGGGGTCGGAGACCACGTCGGCCCCGGCCTGCTGCGGATCCTCGACCGCCTGGACGACACCCCCGCGGAGATCGTCACCGAACTCGGCGAGACCCTCAGGCAGACCCCGATGGGCGTCGCCCTCACCGGCGACACGACCGGGTACACCGGGCCCGCGCGCAGCGCCGGGTACCGGTGGTTCACCGACCCCTCCGTGCGGGACTTCTACGCCCCCGAGGAGCATGCGTTCCTCACCCGCATGTACGCCTCGGGCCTGCGCCAGATCCTCACTCTGCGGGGACCCGACTCACGGGCCGCGCACCTGGCCGAACTGCTCCTCGACCGGAGCGAGGAGTTCCGACGGGTGTGGGGCGACCACGAGATCGGTGTGCGCCCCCACGACGTCAAGCACTTCGTCCACCCCGAGGTGGGCCCCCTGACGCTGAACTGCCAGAGACTGCTCGACCCGGGCCAGGCCCACTCGCTGCTCGTCTACACCGCCGACCCCGGGAGCGAGAGCCACGAGAAACTGCGCCTGCTCTCCGTCATCGGAGCCCAGGCGCTCCACTGAGGCCCCGACGGGCTCCGTCTCCGGCCGCTGCCGGGGTTCGGGCACCCGGCCCGGGAGGCCTCCGGTCACCGGTGGACGCCCACCCCGTCGGCGCGGTCGGGATCGTGCTCGCGGCGCACTCCCACGACCGGTCCGCCCAGGGGCTGAGCCTCGAAGGCGTGCTCACACGCGCCCCCGTCGTGGTGGTGGCGCTGGGATCAAGGTGTTCGCCGCCGAAGGTAAATAAACACGCCAACAACGCCAGTTTGGCGCTCATATGGGGGATGATCGTGGACATGAGAACCGACACCGAACAGGTGGAGCTGTCCGTCACCGAGGCCCGCGACCACTTCTCCGAACGCGTGAACCGGGCCGTCTACGGCGGGGAGGTCACCTTCGTCACCCGCGGACGCAACCACCACAGGGCTGCCGCGATCGTCCCGGCCGACCTGGTCGACCACTACGAGGAGCTCTTGGACGAGCGGGACGCCCGGATCGCCGCCGAGCGCCTGGCCGACATCGAGGCAGGGCGCTCCAAGGTGGTACCGCTCGATGAGGCGATGAGTCGACTCGGACTGACCGAGGAAGACCTGGACGGCCCGTGAACCACCATTCCTACGAAGTGGCCTTCGAGGACCAGGCGCTCAAGCAGCTCGCCAAGCTCGACAAGCCGGTCCGGATGCGGATATTCCGCACGGTGCGGGAGCTGGCGGTGGACCCGCGCCCGGCGGGGAGCATCCCGCTGAAGGGGGACACCGATGCCTGGCGGGTCCGGGTGGGTGACTACCGGGTGGTGTACACGGTCCACGACGGTCGGCTCCTGGTTCTCGTGCTGAGCGTGGCGCACCGCCGCGAGGTCTACCGGGACCTGTGACCCCGCATTCAGTAGCTCCGTGATGCCGCACCGGAGAGGGCTGGTGCGGAGTTTCGGCGTGTCCGGGGTGGCCGAATTGAAGCGTCGCCCCGTCGGCAGGTGGTCCAGCAGTACTTCGTCAACTCGTGTCGGGCGGGTGCTGCTGAGCGAGGCGACGCCTACAGGTGGAACACACGCCTGTCCAGCACAGCAGCACCTCTTGCAGCGCGTCCGGACCTGGTACAGACGTCAGACCAACGTCGACCTTCTCGGGTCCCACCTCCGAGAGGTGGGAAACGCCTGCCCCGCGCTGACCAGCGTGACTTCTTCTGGCGGTCTTGGCCCGGGTCGGACTCTTCGCCCTGGCCGCCGGCGAACCCGTCCGGGCTCGCCCCGGGACGCTCGGGGGGCCGAGGACCGAACCCTGGCGATCGACACCTCCGAAGCGGTGGTGGTGCGTCGGCACGCTGACCACGACCCCGCCCACATCCTGCGCGCCGACGCCGCCGGGGACGTCGTCCGGAGCACGCGGATCGAGCGGGACCCGGACCTGTGGTGGGACATGGTGGGGGAGCCCGTCCTGCCGGAGGCGCTGATCGTGGGCCACACCGCCTACGACGCCGCCGACCGCCGGATGCGTTCGCTGACGGTTCGGGGCTGTCCGGCGCCGGGGCCCGGAACGGCCGGGCCCCGACGGTGCGGTCTGCCCTCCCGGTACCGGGAGGATCGGGCGGGGGCGGTCAGTTCCCGGGGAAGGCGATCTTGATCAACTCCTCCCGGGGCGGTCCGTACTCGCGGAAGACCCCCTCGAACACCGAGCAGGTCATGAGCGCGGGGGTGCGGATGCCCCGCATGGTCATGCACAGGTGCTCGCCGCGGCCGATGACGGCGACGTCGTCCGTCTCCGTCACCTTGGCGATGTCCTCGGCGATGTCGCGTACCAGGCGTTCCTGGACCTGGAGGCGGTGCGCGTGGCGGTGGGCGATCCGGGCGAACTTGGACAGCCCGAGCACGTGGTCCGCGGGCTTGTACGCGATGGTCAGGACGCACGAGAACGGCAGGAGGTGGTGTTCGCACAGCGACCACACGGTGATGTCCGAGATCATGACGATCTGCCCGTCGGTGCGCAGCGGGAAGTGCGTCTCGACCCGGCCGGCCTGGTAGTTGCTGAACTCCCGCCACCACCGGGCGAACCGCCGCGGGGTGTCCTCCAGTCCGCTCCGGTCGGGGTCCTCGCCGATCTCGACGAGGAGTTGCCGTGCCACGCTCTCCAGCGGATCGCGCACGGTGGACTCCTGAGGAAGGTCTGCCAGCGTCATACGCCTCTCCGATCGCCCCACAACGTGATGTGCAGTCTGGTGGTCAGGTTCCAACCGCGTGCCAGGACGGGGTCCCGGATCTGGGCGAGGGACCGGTCCAGGGCGTCCTGGGTCCGTCCCTCGGGCATCACCCAGACCGAGCCGATGCCGTACCGCTCGACGACCGCCCCGACCTCGGCGAGGTCGGCCTCGGTGCGGCACACGAACTTGAACGCGGTCCCCGGTACCGCGGCCAGGGCCTCCAGGGCCCGTCCGACGATGCGCTTGCGCAGCGGGTCCCCCGAGTGGGCCAGCTTCGGCGACACGTTGAACCGCGCCAGCTCCGCGAGCCGGGCGTCCGGGGCGATCGTCCCGTTGGTCTCGATCTCGACGTCGTGCCCCGAGTCGCGCAGGTCCCGCACCAGCGGGTAGAGCCTGGTCTGCTGGTTCAGCGGTTCGCCGCCGGAGACGACGATCAGCGGAACCCCGTAGGCGACCAGGCGGTCGCGGACCTGCGTGTAGGGGATCTTCTGCAGTTCCTTCTTGGGGTCGTAGGCGATTCCCGTATCGCCCTTCCCGGTCCAGTCCCAGGTGTAGGGAGTGTCGCACCAGCTGCAGGACAGGTTGCACCCGCCCAGCCTGACGAAGGCGCAACGACGTCCCAGTGAAGGCCCTTCCCCCTGGAGGGTCTAGTGGGGCCGAAGATCTCGTTCACCACGAGATTCGGCGTGTCCATGGCCTCACCCCCTTCCGTGTTCGAGCGAGAAGCCGTGCTCATGGCCTGTACACCGCCCATGTCCTGACCGTCCCCGGGGCGCGTGCCGCGCCCGGTTCCGGATAGCGGGACGCCCACCGTCCGGACACCCGGCGGCGCGGGTCCCGCGCCGTGGGGCCGGGGGTGACGGCGTCGTTCGGATACCGGTGGTCCAGTTCCTGGCCCGCCCGGTGGGAGGACTCCAGGAGGCCGCCGCGGTCCCGTGCGGCCCCCGCGCCCGGTGCTTCCGCGCCGGCCGGGAGGGCCGGTCCCACGGCGTGGTCACGGCCGCGGGGGCGGGCGCGCGTGTGGTCCGGTCCCGGGCCGCCGGGTCGGCGGCCCGCCGGGGACGCGCGCCGTGTCGAGAAACCGAAGGGCATGGATGAACCTCCCTGACTCCGAGGATGGGCGCGACGCTCCCCAAGCGCATCACGGTTACCACCGAGAGATCTGCGGAGCGCCGACGAAGGATGGTCCGCGGCCGGGTCCGGCGTCCCCGTGGGCCGGTCCGCCCCGGGAGCCGGGCGGGGAACCCCCGGGCCCGCGCCCCTCCGCCTCCGGGCCGCGGGTCCGGGGGCGCCCCCGCGCACACGCGTCGGGGCCGTGGCACGGC
>NZ_JBSHDN010000271.1:0-7191 GCF_053616335.1 Nocardiopsis sp. NPDC055824 | reverse complement strand
GGTGTCCGGCGCGGCCCCGCCGCGTGCCGGGCCGCCGGCCCGGAGGCGTCCGCCGGCCCGGGCGCACTCCCGTTCCGGTGGGATTGGACACCCTCCCGGCCGCGGGGCGCACCCCGGGGTCCGGCGCCCCGGCCGGACGGCGGGCGGTCCAGGTCGGGCACCCGCCGGGGCCGGACGCGCGGACCGGGTTCGGCGCGTCCGCGGACGACCTGCGCGCACGGGCCGTCAGGGACTCTCCCCTGGCCACGGTGGTCCCACCGGCGCCGGCGTACCCCTTCGCCGCGGGCGCGGGGCGAATGACTGCTATCACACGAGAAGAAGGTGCTTCGGCGGGTTAGGTAGTGTTCACCTGTGTGTTCCCACTACGTGGATATATCCGGCTGTCCGGGCGAACCGTTCCCCTGGGGAGGGGCGTTAGCCCAGGAGTCGGCCCACGAGTCCCGCTCCGGGTGCCCGACACGCGTCCCGCACTCCGTTCACACAGGGGCCACCGGCCGTCCTACCGCACCGTGGCGGGTGGGCGGGCGATGTCACCCGAACAGGGGTCACAGGACACGCATCCCAGACCAAGACGACCAGAACGAACTACAACTCGCACCGGGCCCCGGGTAAACCCCGGGGCGGCCACGGCCGTCAACGTGACGCCGAAGCATCCACTTTCATCCAGACAACGCACACATGTCATGAAGTGACGCGCATCCCCCGCGCGGGTCCTGATCCCTCCCGCGTTCCCTCTCCCCCACACGTCCACCCCGACGGGGTCCGCGTAGCCGGGGGCGTCGTTCGACATCTCGCGTTTCGACGGGAGACATCACCTTGCCTCACACCTCCGCGCGCCCGACGCCTGCGTCGGCGCACCGCACCGTGGCCGTCGTCCTGGCGGGCGGCAGCGGCCAGCGCATCGGACTGGCCACCCCGAAGCAGCTGCTCAAGATCGCCGGGAAGTCGATCCTCGAGCACACGCTCACGATCTTCGAGCAGGCTCCGAGGGTCGACGAGGTCATCGTGATGATGAACCCCGGGTTCGTCTCCGACGCGGAGGCGATCGTCCGCGGCGCCGGCCTGTCCAAGGTCACGCGCGTCCTGCCCGGCGGCACATCGCGCAACGCCACCACCCAGCTCGCCCTCGACGCCCTGGCGCACCTTCCGGCGGAGACCACGAACGTGCTCTTCCACGACGCCGTGCGCCCGATGCTGTCCCAGCGCGTCATCGACGACTGCGTCACCGCGCTCGGGTCCTTCGAGGCCGTGGACGTGGCGATCCCCTCCTCGGACACGATCATCGAGGTGGACGACGACGTCATCACCGACGTCCCCGTCCGCTCGCGGCTGCGCCGCGGCCAGACCCCGCAGGGGTTCCGCCTGGCCACCATCCGCGACGCCTACGTCAAGGCGTGGGACGACCCGGGCTTCGAGGCGACCGACGACTGCTCGGTGGTGCTGCGCTACTCGCCCGGCGTCCCCATCCACGTGGTGGCCGGCGAGGAGCAGAACATGAAGGTCACCCAGCCGGTGGACATCTTCATCGCCGACAAGCTGTTCCAGCTGGCCTCCTCCGCCACCCCCGAGTTCTCCGACGAGGACTACGCGAAGCGGCTCGCCGGGGCCACCGTCGTCGTGTTCGGCGGCAGCTACGGCATCGGCGCGGGCGTGGCCGACCTGGCGGAGAGGCACGGCGCGCGCGTGTTCCGCTACTCGCGCGGCGCCACCCGCACCAACGTCGCCAACCCCGACGACGTCGCCGCGGCCCTGGAGCAGGCCCACTCCGCCACCGGCCGGGTCGACTTCGTCGTCAACACCGCCGGCGTGCTCCGGATCGGGCGCCTGGACAAGACCGATCCGGAGACCATCGAGGAGGCCCTGCGGGTCAACTACCTCGCCCCGGTCCACATCGCCCGCGCCGCCTTCCCGTACCTGGCCCAGACCGGCGGGCAGCTGCTGCTGTACACCTCCAGCTCCTACACGCGCGGGAGGGGCGAGTACAGCCTGTACTCCTCCACCAAGGCGGCCACCGTCAACCTCACGCAGGCGCTGGCCGACGAGTGGTCGCAGGACGGGGTCCGGATCAACTGCATCAACCCCGAGCGCACGCAGACCCCGATGCGCACCAACGCCTTCGGCGACGAGCCGGCCGGGAGCCTCCTCAGCGCGGAGAAGGTCGCCCGCACGTCCGTGGACGTCCTGTTGTCCGACCTGACCGGCCACGTCGTCGACGTGCGCCGCGAGGACCCTCCCGGCGCCGTGACCGGCGCCCCCCGCGGGGAGACGGAGGGAGCCAAGTGAACAAGTTCAGAGAACTGGGCAGGGAGACCATCGGCTGGTCCGCCCTGCTCGGGCTGTCCTACCTGGTCATGCTCGCCGGCGTGATCACCGGCCTGTGGTGGGTCTTCCTGGTGGGGGCCGTCGGCAGCTACGCCATGGACGCCCTCCTGCTGCACCGCCTGCCCGCGCTCGCCAAGCTCGTCCAGCAGATCCGCCTGGGCATCACGCCGCGGGCCCTGCTGCGCCAGCTCCTCGCCCTGGGCCTGCTCATCACCACGCCCACGGCCACCTCCACGGGCATCGGCATGGTCCTGCTGACCTGCCTGGTGCTGTTCGGGCTCCAGCTGGTGTGCGGTGTGGCCGCCCGGCTGCTGCGGATGCGCCGCCGCCTGCCGATCGTCACCCGCAACATCGACCTGGGCCCCCTGCGCATCCCCGACAGCCCGCCCATGGTGCTCGTCCGCGAGCCCATGAGCCGCCTGCTGCCCCTGGACGCGTTCCTGGTCGCCGGAGCGGTCGCCTACGTCGCCGAGGGCGCGGTCTGGGCCGTCGTGGTCGGGGCGATCGCCTCCGTGTCCCTGACCGTGCTGGCCCTGGCGCTGTTCGGGTGGCACCTGGCCCGGGCCCGGACCATCCCCGAGTCCGAGCGGGTCATGGAGTTCGCCCAGAACTGGCTGGACTCCTACCGGCCCGAGGTCGTCCTGTACTTCTCGGGTTCGGCCGACTCCGCCTACCAGGTCAACATGTGGCTGGAGGCCGTGGCCGCGCTGCCGCGCCGGTCGGTGGTCGTCCTGCGCGAGCGGGTCATCGCCGCGCAGCTCGCCCCGACGCCGGTGCCGGTCCTGTGCGTTCCCACCTCGACCGACCTGATGGCGCTGGACTTCGGCCCGGCGCGCGTGGCCCTCTACCCGGCCAACACCGGCAAGAACATCCACATGCTGCGCAACCCGCTGCTGGGCCACGTGTTCATCGGCCACGGGGACAGCGACAAGGTCGCCAGCATCAACCCGTTCAGCAAGGTCTACGACGAGGTGTGGACCGCCGGACGGGCCGGGCGCGACCGCTACGACCGCGCCCGGGTGGGCGTGCGCGACGACGAGATCGTGGAGGTCGGCCGCCCCCAGCTCGACGCGATCCGCACCGACACCGCCCCCAACGCCGTGCACAGCGTGCTGTACGCCCCGACCTGGGAGGGGTGGACGGACGAGCCCGGCAACACGTCGCTGACCGACGCCGGCCCGGCGCTGATCCGGACACTGCTGGCCGCCGAGCCGCGGGTGCGCGTCCTGTACAAGCCGCACCCCTTCACCGGGGTCCGGTCCGCGGCCGCCCGCGGCGCGCACCGCCGCATCGTCGCGATGCTGGAGGAGGCCAACCGGGCCGCGTCCGCGAACGGCGACCGCGCCCCGGCGGGACGCGAGCGCCCGGACCTCGCCTCCCTCGAACGGCGCCTGGCCGCCTTCGACACCGACAACGGCGCCACCGACGAGGCCCACAACTCCCGTGAGGAGGGCACCGCCGACCCCGGCGCCGCCGCCGAGCTCCAGCAGCTGTCCGAGGAGTGGCACCGGGTGTACTGGGAGGGCCGCGCCGACACCGAGCACCTGGTCATCCAGGGGCCCCGCCCGACCCTCTACTCGTGCTTCAACCAGGCCGACCTGCTCATCAGCGACATCTCCAGCGTCGTCGCCGACTTCATCGCCACCGAGAAGCCCTACGCCATCACCAACTGCGAGGGCATCACGGACGAGGAGTTCCAGGACAAGCACCCCACCTCCGGCGCCGCGTACATGCTCGCGCCGGACGGGGGCGGCCTGGAGGCCGCGCTCGCGGCGGTCCGGTCGGCCGCGACCGACCCCCTGGCGGAGGACCGCACCAGGCTCAAGGCCTACCTGCTCGGCTCCGGCGACTCCAGCTCCCAGTCGCGCTTCGAGGCCGCCGTCGACGACCTCTACCGGCGCAGGAGCGACCAGCACCCGGTCGGCTCCGGGGCGGCGTCCGCGGACGCGCCCGACCCGGACGACGCACCCGGATCCTCCGCCGACTCCCCGCCCTCCGGGGCGGACCCCGCTCCCGCGCGTGTGTGACGCCCCGTCCACCGCGCTCCTGAAAGGAACCTGACAACCCATGGCCGGAGCAAAGCGCACGGTCCCCGAGGAACTCCAGCGCCTCATGCGCTACCTGCCCGAGTCCGAGCAGGACGAGCGGGCGCGCTTCCTCGCCGCCGCCGACGAGTTCGTCGGCGGCTCGGCCCCCGGTGACCTGAGGGCCTTCTCCCCGCTGACCAGGGTCAAGCTGTGGCTGGCCAAGGAGCACCGCCTGGACGACCTGGAGACGGTCATCCGGTACGAGCGGGACAACCCGCAGGCCCACCTGGTGCGGGGACGCCTGTCGCCCTCGGTCGAGGTGCCCGGCATCGCGCCGTCGTCCCTGCCCAGGGAGGTCACCCGGCTCAAGAACTCCGAGATGCCGCTGGTCACCAAGCTGACCGACATGGCCTGGGTGGAGGGACGCCTGCGCCTGCGCGGGTACGCGTACGTGCGCAACGTGCCCGTGGAGTCGGCGCCGCGCGTCCCCGCGATGGCGTGGCTGACCGACACCGCCTCGCGCCGGCGCGTCGTGGTCCGCATGGCCCCGCGGCACGAGCCGCGCGCCACGGCCGACTCCAAGCAGGCGCTGCACTGCTACGACTGGGCCGGGTTCGAGCTGTTCGTCGACCCCGCCAAGCTGCGCGGGAGCCAGGGCTGGAAGCCCTCGACGTGGTCGCTGACCCTCGGCGTGTGGGCCTCCGGCAGGCCGCACAGGGCGGGGCTGGTCCCCGGCGACATCGGCCCCGCCGGACACCAGCACGCCCACCGCCTGGACGCGTCCACCCGCTGGGTGAGCGCGTTCCGCAAGAAGCGGCTGGAGTTCGAGATCCAGTCCGTCGAGGCCGAACTCGTCGGCCACTCCCTCGACGCCGACCTGCTCAGCCTCGGGCTGCGCGGCCCGGCCGAGCGTCCCGTGGAGGGCCTCGTGCTCTCCCACGGCCCGGCCAAGGAGCCGGTCGAACGCGAGTACAGGGCCGAGGCGGACGGCCCCGACGGGCGCCGCCGCGTCACCGTGCCCCTCGCCGACCTCTCCGTGGCGGACACGGAGGAGACCCGTGAGCTGCGCGCCCACGCGGTCGTCGGCGGGCGCCGGGTGCCGGTCGTCGTCGCCGAGGGCGTGCTCTCACAGGCGCACCCGACCGACGGCGGCCGCGAGATCTCGGTGGGCGTCACCGCCGTGGACACCCTCGTCCTGCACGACCGCCTCCGCCAGCCCGTCGTGGACGCGATGGAGTGGGTGGAGGGCGACCTGGTGCTGTCCGGCTCCTACACGGGCCCGGACCGGGACCGCGTGATGGTGCTGCGCCACGGGGAGCGGTTCGAGGAGGTCCCCGTCCCGGTGGAGGTCGCCGACGGGCGCTTCCGGGCGGTGATCGACCCCGAGCACCACGACTCCCACGGCGACACCCTGCCGCTGCGCAAGGGCCGGTGGTACATGTCGTTCCGCTCCGTCCGGGACTGGGACGACTCCAACGACGTACCGGTGAAGATCCGGCACGACCTGGTGCCGCGACTGCCCCTGGTCCACCAGGGGGCCAAGCGCTCCTACTCCGTGGACCACCGGTTCCACGACCGCCTGTTCCTGTCCCCCGCCAGTCCGCTCGACGACTCCGAGAAGGGCGCCTACCGGCAGAGGGTCCTGCGCGAGGCGTTCACCGCGGAGCAGAAGGCGCTGCCCCTGCGCGAGGCGGTGTTCTACAACAGCTTCGGCGGCAAGCAGTTCTCGGACTCGCCGCGGGCCGTGTACGAGGAGCTGGTGCGCCGCGGCGTGGAGGTCGACCACCTGTGGTCGGTCGACGACCAGCAGGTGTCCCTGCCGCCGGGCGTCGTGCCCGTGGAGTGGCACAGCCGCGAGTGGTACGAGGCGCTGGCCCGGAGCCGGTACGTCGTCACGAACGTCGGCATCGGCGACTGGTTCGTCCGGCGCGAGGGGCAGACCGTGGTGCAGACCTGGCACGGCACCCCGCTCAAGAAGATCGGCGCCGACCTGCTCGGCACGCCGAAGGCCAACCGGGCCTACATCGCGAGCCTGCCGCACCGGTCCCGCCAGTGGGACTTCCTGGTCTCGCCGAACTCGTTCACCACGCCCATCATGCGCGGCGCGTTCCGCTGCGAGACGGAGATCCTGGAGGCGGGCTACCCGCGCAACGACGTCTTCCACGCCCCCGACCGCGAGGAACGCGCCGAGCGGACCCGCAAACTCCTCGGCATCCCCGAGGGCAAGAAGGTGGTCCTCTACGCCCCGACCTGGCGCGACGACCAGCGCTACGGCGGGACCCGC
The DNA here is from genome assembly GCF_053616335.1 of Nocardiopsis sp. NPDC055824. Classification (NCBI taxonomy): domain Bacteria; kingdom Bacillati; phylum Actinomycetota; class Actinomycetes; order Streptosporangiales; family Nocardiopsidaceae; genus Nocardiopsis; species Nocardiopsis sp. NPDC055824. Next base: position 558 of record NZ_JBSHDN010000271.1, on the reverse strand, counting down.
TTCAAGCTCGACCTCCGGATCGACCTGGAGGCGGCGCAGCGCGATCTCGCCGAGGACCACGTGCTGCTGTTCCGCAAGCACCCGAAGGTGCTGGACAGCATCCCGGGCGCGGGGCAGGGGTTCGTGTGGGACGTGTCCAAGTACCCGGACATCGCCGACCTGTACCTGATCACGGACGTGCTGATCACCGACTACTCGTCGGTGTTCTTCGACTTCGCCCACTCGGGCAAACCGATGCTGTTCTTCACCTACGACCTGGAGCACTACCGGGACACCCTGCGCGGGTTCTACTTCGACCTGACCGCGCGGGCCCCGGGGCCGCTGATCAAGACCTCGGACGAGCTCATCGGCTCCATCCGGGACATCGGGTCCGTCACCGAGGAGTACGCGCAGCAGTACGAGGCGTTCGTCCGCGACTTCTGCCACCCCTCCGACGGCCGTGCCACACAGCGGGTGGTCGACCGCATGCTGGGCGGCGGCGAGGGCTAGGACGTGTTCGTTGCATCACCTCCCCGCTCCCTCGTTCCAACCGAACAGAGGACCATATGAGACGGAAGC
>NZ_JBSHDN010000270.1:0-7324 GCF_053616335.1 Nocardiopsis sp. NPDC055824 | reverse complement strand
ACCCTCAGGTGGCCGGCTCCTTCACGTGGTCAGGGTGCGGCTGTACGGACAGTTCCCGGCCGGGGTCAGACCCCGACCATGTCGGCGACCTGGGGAACACGATCCGGTACCGGCTCGATGCCGAGGTCCTGGGCGGGGACGGGGTCGGTCGTGACCGTGTCACCCAGCAGAGCGGCCTCCTGCAGCTCGGCGAGGGCGAGCTGGTCGGAGACCTCCCTCAGAACCTGCGAAAGCGGGACCCCCAGGGCCCCGCAGATCGACGAGAGCAGTTCGGAAGAGGCTTCCTTCTGCCCTCGCTCGACCTCGGACAGGTATCCGAGGGATACACGCGCATCGGCCGACACCTCGCGGAGGGTGCGGCCCTGGCGCTGCCGCAGCCGCCTGAGCACGTCACCCAGTAGGTGACGAAGCAGGACCATCATTCGCGCTCCCTCCCACCGGTAGCGACCTTCATATACAACACCGTACCTGCCCCACGCCCGATTCGGGCACCTCTTGCCGTCCTGTTCGCTGGAGGGGGAACCTCACTCGGGGGTGGTTTTGTTCCCGAGTGCCGGGAGAGGGAGAACTGCTCCAATGGTTCAGGTCCGGGTGTTTCCCGCCGTGCTCCCGCGAACAACCGAGTCCAGGAGCGACAGCGCGCCCTCGACCGTGCGGTATCGGATACCCGCACGATCCCCGGTGAAACTGAACCGGCGGACGAACGTCCGGTCGTCCCAGGTGGCGACGGCCGCATAGACGGTGCCGACGGGCTGCCCGTCCTGGGGTTGGGGTCCGGCGACGCCGGTCACCGCGACCCCGTGGTCGGCGCCGAACAGGCGCCTGGCGCCGCGGGCCATGTGGGCGGCCACGTCGGGGTGCACGGCTCCGTGCTCGGCCAGGAGGTCCTCGGGGACCCCCAGGACGGCCGCCTTGGCATCGGTGGCGTAGGTCACCACGCCGCCGCGGTAGGTGCGGGAGGAACCGGGGACGGCGGTCAGGTGGGCGCCGATCAGGCCGCCCGTCAGGGACTCGGCGGTGGCGCAGGTCCCACCGCTCTCCAGCAGGGCGCGGTGGACGGCCCCGGCAGCCGTCAGCGACTCGACGGGGAACTCCCTGACCTCGGAGCCCAGACCCACCCGGTCCTCCTGCTGGTTCATCCCCCGGTGTCCCTCCTCGCGCGCACGGCGCGCACGGCGTCCAGCACGTAGGCCCCGCCGGTCCACAGGGTCACGAACAGGGCCGCGCCCATCACGATGTGCGCGAACCACACGAAGAGGTCGCTGAACGGCAGGACCTGGAGCGGGAACAGGTAGACGCTGATGGCCACGATCTGGAGGACCGTCTTGAGCTTGCCGCCCCTGCTCGCCGGCATGACGACGTAGCGCAGGACCGCGAAGCGCAGGGCGGTGACGCCCCACTCGCGGACCAGGATCGCGATGGTCACCCACCACCACAGGTCGCCCTGGAGGGACAGCACGACGAGCGCGGACCCGGTGAGCGCCTTGTCCGCGATCGGATCGACGATCTTGCCGAAGTCGGTGACCAGGTTGTGGCGGCGGGCGAGCTCGCCGTCGATGCGGTCGGTGATGGCGGCGATCACGAAGACGGCGAAGGCGGCGAACCGCCACCATGAGCCGTCCAGGAACATGAACCACACGAAGACCGGGACCATGACCAGGCGGCTCATGGTGAGGATGTTCGCGATGTTCCACAGCGGAACGTGGGGGGCGGGCGTCGCCGCGTCGTGGGTGCTCATCTGTCCCCGGCTTCCCCGCCCGGCCGGGTCTCGTCCTGCTCGGCGACGAGGTCGGCGCCGGCCGACTGGACGACCGTGGCGGGCACCAGGTCGCCGACGGCGAGGCCCTCGCCGTACAGGATGGTGCTGCCGTCCACCTCGGGGGCCTGGTGGTCGGCCCGGCCCTCGTAGGCGCCGTCCTCCAGCACGCTCTCCACCAGGACGGTCACCTCGGTGCCGATCCGCTCCTCGGCCCGCTGGACCATCAGCTCCTCGGAGAGCCGGTTGAGCCGGTCCACGCGCTCCTGGACCACCTCGGCCGGGAGCTTGCCCTCGTGGGAGAGGGCCTCGGTCCCGTCCTCGTCCGAGTAGCCGAAGATGCCGATGGCGTCGAGGCGGGCCTCGGAGAGGAAGGAGACCAGGTCCTCGAACTCGGCCTCGGTCTCACCGGGGAAGCCCACGATGAAGTTCGAGCGCGCCCCGGCCTCGGGGGTCCGCTTGCGCACGGTCTCCAGGAGCTCCAGGAAGCGCTCGCGGTCGCCGAAGCGGCGCATGCGGCGCAGCAGGGTGCCGCTGGCGTGCTGGAAGGACAGGTCGAAGTAGGGGACGACGCCGGGGGTGCCGGTGAGGACGTCCACCAGGCCGGGACGGACCTCGGCGGGCTGGAGGTAGCTGACGCGGACGCGCTCCAGGCCCTCCACCGCGGCGAGGCGGGGCAGCAGCTTCTCCAGGGCGCGCACGTCGCCCAGGTCCTTGCCGTAGGACGTGGAGTTCTCGCTGACCAGGAAGACCTCGCGGACGCCCTCCCCCGCCAGCCACTCGGCCTCGCGCACGATCTCGTCGGGGTGCCGGGAGAGGTAGGCCCCGCGGAAGGTCGGGATGGCGCAGAAGGTGCAGCGGCGGTCGCAGCCCGAGGCGATCTTGAGGTTGGCGACCGGCCCGCCGGTGAGGCGGCGGCGCGGGACCGCCGCGCGGTAGGGCAGCTCGGTGCCGTCGGCCCCGGGCGCCTCGGCGAAGCCCGCGTGGCCGGGGACGTGCACCTGGGAGGCGTCGCGGTCGGCGGGGCTGATGGGCAGGAGCGTGCGCCGGTCGCGGGGGTCGTGCGGGACGAGCTTGCGGCCGGCCACGACGTCGTCGAGCCGGTCGGTGATGGCGGAGTAGTCGTCGAACCCGATGACCTGGGCCTCGGGGAGGGCGTCGGCCAGCTCGGAGCCGTACCGTTCTGCCATGCACCCCGCGGCCACGACCTTGCCGCCGTTCTCGGCCGCTTCGAGGAGGGTCTCGATGGAGTCCTGTTTGGCCGCGTCGATGAACCCGCAGGTGTTGACCACGGTGACGTCGGCCTTGGTGTCGCCGTCGACGAGGTCCCAGCCGCCCGCGGACAGACGCCCGGCCAGCTCTTCGGAGTCGACCTCGTTACGCGCACACCCCAGGGTGACGAGAGAGACAGTACGGCGCGATGACATGGCTTCCAAGCGTGTGGGAGAGCTTCGAGTGTGATGCGGGGGCCGGGGCGGACCGCTCGGACCGCGCGCACGGCGCGGCGCCGGTGGGCGCCGCCCGCAGCCCCCCACATTACCTTGGTCGGCTCACCCGCCCGTACCCCGGCCCGCCTTCCCCCAGGCAGCGGGCCGTGACGTCACCGGTCGAAGCCGTCGGGGCCGATGGCGACCTCCTTGACCTCACCGATCTCCCCGGCGGGCCCGAGGACCTCGCCGTCGACGGAGACCTCGACCGAGCCGGCGTCGCCGACCCACAGGCTGACGCCCTCCTCCGTCGCGTACTCCTGCGGCTCGCCCTTCAGGAGGAAGCCGGTGAACAGGTCGCTGCCGTCGGGGGCGGTGACCTTGATCCAGCTGCGTCCGGCGGACTCCAGCCCGAGGGTGAACTCGGCGGGCTCCTCGGCCTGTTCCGCCGCGGGCACGACGGCCGCGTCGTCCGCGCCCGCCCGCCCCTCCCCCGGGAGGACCGCGGAGTCCACGGTCTCGCCGCCCCCGTTGGACTCGAACGCGGTGCGCAGCGGGTTGCCCCCGTCCCAGTCCTGCCAGGTGCGGACGCCGACGACGACTCCCAGGAGGATGATGACGCCGACCACGGCCCAGGGCCAGTGGCGGCGGACCGCCTCGCCCCGCCGCCTGCGCGCGGCCGTGACCGCGGGGCGCGGCGCGGGCCTCGTGTCCCCGGGCCGGGTGCCGGCGTCCTCCCTCGGCCTCGGGACGCCCCGGGTGCCCCGCCGGGAGCCGGCCTCCTGCGCTCCGGGGCCGGCGTCCTCCTCCCCGCGGGAACGGCCCCCGCGCACGCCGGGGCGCAGGCGCTGGTCCCGCTCGAAGTGGCCCCAACGCTCGGCGGCGGCACCGGGGTCGTCCTCGCCGAAGCTCGGGAGCGGCCCCGCCATCGGCTCCTCGTCGTCGGCCGCGTACGCCTCGCCCCGCTCGGCGGCCACCGCCGCCCTGACCGCGGCGGGCGAGGCCGCCGGGTGGCGCGGCGGGGGGACGAAGGCCGGGGCGTCCGACGACGCGTGCTCGCGGTCGTACTCGGCCAGCAGCGGCGCCGGGTCCAGGCCGAGCGCCCTGCTGAGGCCGCGGATGTGGCCGCGTGCGTAGAAGTCCCCGCCGCAGGGGACGAAGTCCTCCTCCTCGATGCCCTTGAGGACCGACTGCCGTATGCGCGTACGGGCGCTGAGGTCCGCGACCGTGTACCCCGCCGCGATTCGGGCGCCGGACAGGGTCTGACCGATCGTCGCCATGCGCACTCCTTCCGCGACTGTGTGTGACTGAATGGTCTCCACTCTGCCGTCCGGGGGTCGCCGACGCAGTTCACCACGCCCCATGAAGCTCTCAAGAACACGCCAAAGAGGGCACCGGCGCACAGAATGTCACCGCCTCCGTGCGGCAGGAGCGTGCTCCGGCGAAGGCCAGCGCCCCCGCCCGCGGGCCGGCTCAGCCCCCGCGGATCTCCGTCAGAACGCCCGGGAGCTCGTCCGGCGTGACGAGGACGTCGCGCGCCTTGGAGCCCTCGCTGGGGCCCACGACGTCGCGGCTCTCCATCAGGTCCATCAGGCGGCCCGCCTTCGCGAAGCCGACGCGCAGTTTGCGCTGGAGCATGGACGTCGACCCGAACTGGGTGGTGACCACCAGTTCGACGGCCTGGAGGAGGAGGTCGAGGTCGTCGCCGATGTCCTCGTCGATCTCCTTCTTCTTGCCCTCGGGGGCCGCGACGTCCTCGCGGTAGCTGGGCTCGGACTGCTTCTTGCAGTGCTCGACGATCGCCCGGATCTCCTTCTCGCTGACCCAGGCGTTCTGGAGGCGGATGGACTTGCCCGCGCCCATCGGCAGGAAGAGGGAGTCGCCCTTGCCCACCAGCTTCTCGGCACCGGGCTGGTCGAGGATGACGCGGCTGTCGGCGAGGCTGGAGGTGGCGAAGGCGAGCCGGGAGGGCACGTTGGCCTTGATCAGCCCGGTGACGACGTCGACGCTGGGCCGCTGGGTCGCGAGCACCAGGTGGATCCCGGCGGCACGGGCCAGCTGCGTGATGCGCACGACCGCGTCCTCGACGTCGCGCGGGGCGACCATCATCAGGTCGGCCAGCTCGTCCACGATCACCAGCAGGTACGGGTAGGCCTCGTACACGCGCTCGCTGCCCGGAGGGGCGGTCAGCTGCCCGGCGCGCACGGCGGCGTTGAAGTCGTCCACGTGCCGGTACCCCGAGGCCGCCAGGTCGTCGTAGCGGCGGTCCATCTCCCCCACCACCCACTGCAGGGCCTCCGCGGCCCGCTTGGGGTTGGTGATGATGGGCGTGATCAGGTGCGGGATGCCCTCGTACATGGTCAGCTCGACCCGCTTGGGGTCGACCAGGATCATCCGCACCTCGTCGGGGGTCGCCCGCATCATCAGCGAGGTGATCAGCCCGTTGATGCAGGTGGACTTGCCTGCGCCGGTCGCGCCGGCCACCAGCACGTGCGGCATCTTGGCCAGGTTGGCCACCACGTTGGAGCCCTCGACGTCCTTGCCCAGGCCCACCAGCATGGGGTGGTCGTCGGAGGTCGCGGCCGTCGAGCCCAGGACGTCGCCGAGGCTGACGAGGTCCTTGTCGGTGTTGGGGATCTCGATGCCGATCGCGGACTTGCCGGGGATGGGCGACTGGATCCGCACGTCGGCGCTCTTGACCGCCAGGGAGATGTTCTTGGCCAGCGCGGTGACCTTCTCGACCTTGACGGCCGGGCCCAGCTCGATCTCGTAGCGGGTGACGGTGGGGCCGCGCGTGAACCCGGTGACCTCGGCGTCGATGCCGAACTGGGTCAGCACCCCCGACAGCGCGGCGACCACGTCGTCGTTGGCCTTGGTGCGGGGCTTGACCGGGCTGCCCGGCTTGAGCATCCCCGGCGCCGGCAGCTCGTAGTCGCCCTCGACCACCCGGGAGGGGATGGTCAGCTGCTCGGTCACGGCGGGGGGCGGCGTGGGGTCGGGGACGTCGACCTTCTTGCGGCCCGGCCTCTTCTTCCCGGCCGCGGTCGCGGCCGCCGCTGCGGCCTCCTCCTCGTCGGTGAGGGCGGGGGCGACGGGCTCCACCGGCACCACCGGGCTGTCGTAGGGGCGCTCGTGATCGCCCGCCACCGTCCCGGCCTCCGCCTCCTTCTTCGGCTTGCGCTTGCGGGGCCGAGCGGCCTTGGGCGCGGGGTCCGCGCCGAGGATGCCGATGCCCGAGTCGGGACCGGTGTCCCGCTCCATGAGGGCGTTGAACAGCGTCTGGAGGCGTTCGGGGACGCGCCGGATGGGGGTGGCGGTGACCACCAGGACGCCGAAGACCAGCACGAGGGCGAGCAGGACGCCGGTCAGCCACGGGGTGACGACGGCGCTGAGGGGGCCCGCCGCGACGAAGCCGATGAGCCCTCCCGACTCCTGGAGAGCCTCCAGGCCGTCGGAGGGCTCCGGGAGGCCGTTGGCGATGTGGATCAGCCCGAGCAGCCCCAGCATGATCGAGACGGTGCCGATGAACAGCCGCCCGCCGTCCCCCTCCCGGCCCGAGCCGGGGGTGCGCATGAGCTTGACCGAGACCGGCAGGAACAGCAGCGGCAGGATCGGCGAGAACGTGCCGAAGCCGCCGACCACGATCATGCGGGTGTACTCCAGCAGCGGCCCCTCGCTCCGCCACCACACGGCGGCGGCGACGAGGACGCCCGCGGCCAGCAGGACCAGGCCGATGCCGTCGCGGCGCAGGTCGGGGTCGAGGTCGCGCGCGCTGCGGCCGACGGCGCGCGCGGCGCCGCCCACGGTGTGCGCGACCAGTTTCCACAGCACGAGCAGGAACTGGCCGAACATGGTGAAGGCGAAGGCGATGGGCCCGTCCGGCATGCGCTTCTTCGGCGCGGGCTTGCGGGCGGCGGGCTTCTTGCGTCCGGAACCACCGGAGGAGGCACGCGTGGCCATCGGGGTCACCTCCACGGGGGACGGGGTCGGTCGGACGGCCGGGCAGAACGGCCCGTCACGGCGGGCAGCCTACTGAAGCGTCCACCTCCTTGGCCCGTACCGGGACGGCGTGTCGCCCGAATCGGCCGGCGGCACCCCGCCCGCGGCGCTCCCGGGGGCCGCCCGGCCCACGGGAATGGCC
>NZ_JBSHDN010000269.1:0-7334 GCF_053616335.1 Nocardiopsis sp. NPDC055824 | reverse complement strand
CGGCGGGCCGGGCGGTCGCGCCCGGTCGACCGCGGGCGCGACGTCCCCGGTCAGGCCCTCAGCGGCGTGAAGTCGCGCGAGGCGACGAACCCGGGCCGGCGCTCCCGCGCGGCGAACGGCTCGACCAGAGCGTTCTCCACACTGTTGAACACCACGAAGATGTTCGAGCGCGGGTACGGGGTGATGTTGTTCCCTGATCCGTGCATGCTGTTGCAGTCGAACCACAGCGCCGACCCGCTCGGGCCGGTGAACTGCTCGATCCCGTGGCGCCGGGCCAGCTCGGCGATGTCCTCCTCCTGCGGGACACCGACCTTCTGGGCCTTCAGCGAGGACCTGTAGTTGTCGTCCGGCGTGCGGCCCAGACACGGGACGAACGTCCGGTGGGCGCCCGGCATGAGCATCAGCCCGCCGTTGAACGGGTGGTTGTCGGTCAACCCGATGGACATGCTGACGGCCGCCATGTCGGCCATGCCGTCCTCGGCGTGCCAGGTCTCGAAGTCCGAGTGCCAGTAGAAGCCGGTGCCGCGGAAGCCGGGCATGAAGTTGACCCGGCTCTGGTGCACGTAGACCTCGGAGCCGAGGATCTGGCGCGCCCTGTCGAGGATCCGGGGTTCCCGGATCAGACGGGCGATGCGATCGCTCAACAAGTGGGCGTCGAACACCGAGCGGACCTCCTCGGAGGCGGGCTCGATGATCGTGCGCTCGTCGGAGCGGATCGCCGGATCGTCGGTCATCGCCTTGAGCTCGTCCATGCAGGCGCCGACCTCCTGGTCGGACAGCAGGTCCCGCTGGATGTGGAATCCGTTGCGGGCGTGTTCGGCGAGCTCTTCGGCGGAGGCCGGTCCCTCCTGCGCGCTGCCTCGGACGGTCGGTTCGTCGCTGATGATCCACTTCCGGTCGGAACCGGACTCGACGCGTGTCGGATATCGATCTTGGATGTGGACGTCTACCAGGGTCATGGGACGCCTCTCCTTTCTCGGTGCCCGTCGTTTTCCTCGTCGGCGGACGGTTGCGGTCCGGGGCGCCTCGCGCCCGGCCACGGCCTCCGGGTCCGGCGGAACCGGATTCCGCCGCGGTCGGCCGGAGGCGCGCTCGGCGCGGTGTCGCGGGGTCGTCCGGGACTCCTGCGCGGTGCGGTTCCTCGTGGGGCGCCGACGCCGGCCTGGGCCGTCGACACCGTCGCCCCCCCCTCGGAGCCGGCGGTGGACGGTCCGTGGCCGTCGGCGCCCCGCAACGGGAACCGGGCCGCGCGGGCGCCCTCCGCCGGTCCGCAGTTCCACCCGCCGGACCAGGCCATGCCCGCCGGGAACGCCGATAATCATGCCGGAGGGTGTCGGTGGTTTCTCCCAGGGTGACCGGAAGATCCGATCACGGTGTCATGCCGCCTCTGCCGTATCGGCCCTGTTCGCGGGCGCCGTCCGGCACTGCCTGCGAATTCCTTCCCGGTGTCCGTCCGGACAGGCGCGCGGGGCCCGGCGCGCCCCTCGGGGCTGTGCCGATCCGTGTCCGGGGAGGGGGCGGGGCCGTGGGAAGGCCTGCCCGTCGTGCTGCCGGTGTCGGCGGGTCAGTTGACGGCGCGCTCGATGACGAGGTCGGCGTCCCGTCGCAGCTTGTCCACGGCCCGGGACAGGGTGCTCTTCACGGTGCCGAGAGTGACGCCCATCCGGGCGGCGATCTGCGCCTCGGTGAGGTCGTCGTAGTAGCGGAGGACGACCGTGGTGCGCTGGCGGTCGGGGAGGCGTTCGATGGCCCGCCCGACCACGTCGGCGAGGTCGCTGCGCCAGGTGGGGTCGTCCACGCGCTGCTCGGGGATGTCGTCGGTGGGGTAGACGTCCAGCCGTTTGCGGCGCCACTCGGAGATCTGCGTGTTGACCATCGCCCGGCGCACGTACCCGTCGCGGGCCTTCGGGTCGGCGATCCGCTCCCAGGAGAGGAAGGTCTTCACGAGGGCGGCCTGGAGCAGGTCCTCGGCGTCGGCGAGGTTGTTCGTGAGGGAGCGGGCCATCCGCAGCAGGGCGGGGCCGCGCTCGGCCACGTAGCGGCTGAACTCGTCGTACCTGGGGGTCCGGGTAGTTCCTGTCACGCCGACCACCGACTCTCACAGGTGCTGCGTGCTGCTTTGTCATGCTTTCTTCCCCTCACTGTCACACAGCGAACGCAAATCTCCGGGCACCTGTGCCCCATGTGCCGGCCAACGGCACGCCATGGAGGGCCGGTCCCGTCGGGCGGCGGCCCCGGGCCGGACCCCCGACACGCCGGGGCGCGGGGCCGGGGAAGGGCGGGGCGGCGCGCAGACTCTTGGTCATTTTTGTGGATCTATCGGTGTGTATCGGGTCTATCTGCGACTTTGCAGCCACAAGCTGTACTCAAGCGGCTGCATGCGGTCATCATGGTGGATGGTCCGCATGGGGCACTGCCCCGGACGTACCGGCTTCCGGAAGGTTGCCGCGAGCAAGGTCCGGGACATGCGGACCACCCGAACAGGTGCGTGTCGGCGTGTGGCCGGTGGCCGGTGGTTCCGACCGGGACAATGGGCAGAGAGTGACGAGTCGGGTGACAAGGGGGCGCAGACGACATGTCAGTGATGACGGACAGCGGAAGGGACCGCAGAAGGTTCACCGCGGCGGTGCTCGGCCCCGAGACCGCGCTCGAACCCACACCGGTGGGCGACCGCGTCGTGCGCGGCGTGGTCGTCGGCGCCACCACGCACATGCTCTGCCTGGCCACGCCCCGGGGCGAGGAGCGGTTCCTGCACGACCGCGCCACCGTGTTCTGGCGCGGGGGAGAGGTCCGGCCCGACGACCTGAGGGACGGCGACGACGCCGTGGTGCTCTGCTCACAGGACGGCCGCCTCGTCGCCGAACGCGTGTGGGCCCAGGCCGCCCGGGCGACCGGCGTCATCGTCGGCCGCGAGGGCGAGACCCTGGAGATCGACCCCGGCCACGGCCGTCCCCGCACGACCGTGGTCCTCCCCTACCGCACCTCGGGCCGCATCGCCGTCCGCCACCCGCGCCTGGAACCCGGCTACGTCTTCGACGCCGTCGGGGTCTGGCGCGAGGGGGCCGTGTGGGCCGCCCGACCGGCCACGACGCAGCCGCCCTATCCGCTCAGCGCCACACCGCCGAGGCCGCCCACACCCCGCCACTCCACCACGCTCAGCGGCATCGCCACCTGGTACGACCCCGCCTGGGGGCGCTCGTCCCACCTGGACCCGCGCGCCCGCGTCGACGGCGTCGCCTATCCGGCACTCGACCCCGTCGGCCACGACGCGGACTGCGACCGGCGCACCTCCTGCGTGCCGCTTCCGCTGCTGTCCGCCGGTGCGACGCCGAACCTGCGCAACGACTGCACGAGGGACACGGCCGTGCTCCCCGTCGTGGACTGCGCCGCCGCCGACAGCTGGCTGTGCGACCTGTGCCCCGCCTGCGGGGGCCAGGGGGCGGGGCGGATCGCCTCCCTCACCATGACCGCGTTCGTCGCGCTCGGGGGGCTTCTGGAGGACGGCTGCTTCAACGCGACCATGACGGTCCACAACGGGGAGGGATGACCATGCTGCCGGAGATCGTGGAGGCGTTCCGCGAGGTCCAGCTGCCGCTGCTGGCGGTGCTGCTCCTGCTCGGCGCCGCGAGCAAGACCACCGGGCAGGCCGCCGGCTCGGGACTGGCCGTCCTGGTGCCCGAGCGCCTGCGACGCCCGGCCACCGTCGGGACCGGCCTCCTGGAGGTCGCGCTCGCCGTCGGGCTGCTGGCCCTCACCGGCCTCCCGGGCGACGCCGTGCGCCTGCTCACCGCCGTCGTGTTCGCCGCGTCGGTGGTGGTGCTGGTCCTGGCGCGCAGGCGCGACCCGGAGGCGGGCTGCGGCTGCTTCGGCGGGCTGAGCCGCGCCCCCATCGGTTGGCGCACGCTCACCCGGGCCGGGCTCCTGTCCGCCGCCGCCCTGGCCACGCCGGGCCTGGAGCCCGCCGGGTGGCAGGTGGCCCTCGCCCCCACCGCGCTGCACGGCTGGGTCCTGGGCGCGGAACTGCTGCTCCTCGCGGCTCTCAGCCCCGAGCTGCGCGAGGTGGCGGCCCGGACCCTCCACCGGGAGCCGTGCGAGCTGCGCGAGGTCCCGATGCGCCGTACGGTGCGCAGACTGCGCCGCAGCGACGTGTGGCGCACCAACGAGAACGTGATGATCAAGGCCGAGCCCGACGACGTGTGGAGGCACGGCTGCTGGCGGTTCCTGCGCTACGACGGGATGCGCCACGGGCGGCGTGTGGACGTCGTGTACGCGGTCAGGATCGGCGGGCGCCGCCGTACCGGCGTGCGCGCGGTGCTCGTCGACCGGGGGAGCGGGGCGGTGGTCGCCTCCTTCGGCGCCGTGACCGGCCTCGAACTGGTCGGGCCGCCGCGCAGGCTTCCCCGGCCGCGCCAGGCGGCCAGGCGGGACGCCGAGCGGCACGACGCGGCCCGGGCCGCGGAGACGCTCCGGGCGGCGCGTGAGCACCCGGCCAGGATGATGCCCGACCACTCGCGCGACGCCGACACCGGCCAGCCGGTGTGACGGGTTCCCGCACGGGACCGGCCCCCGCCGGACCGGTTCCGTGCGGCCCCCGCGGGGAACCGGGCGTCCGGGCGCCGGAGCGCCGCCCGCCGGGGCCGGGCCGGACAACGGGATCCCGGGCGGGCCGCCGCGGTGCGGCCGGGGTCCTCAGCCCAGCATCCGGTCCTGGCGTTCCACGGCGGCCTCGCTGAACTCGACGAGCATCTCCTCGTAGTCCTCCAGCGCGCCCTGGCCGAGGATCGACGTGGTGCCCACCAGGCCGCCGTTGCGGTACATGATGCTGAACATGCGGCTGTCCTCCTCCGCGGAGCTCACCTCGATGGCGTAGGCGCGGGACTCGTCGCCGATCTCCGGGACCTCCTCCAGGTCGCTCACCCCGTAGTCGGACGTGGTCCCGTCCTCGTAGGTGGCGGTGTACGCGGCGCAGCTCTCCGGAGGCCTCGCGGCGAGCGCCTCGGCGGCGGTGCCCTCGTCCAGCTGGACCAGCATGTGCGACACCGCGCCCTCGGACCACTCGTAGGCGGCCACGGAGGCGGGCGCCCCCTGCACCCCGTCCAGGTCCCCCCAGCGGTTCGAGGCGTCCAGGCACTCGGGCTTGTCCAGTTCGGTGGTGGCCCGGACCTCGGCGCTGTACCGCACTGTGACAAGCTCGGAGTAGGTGCCGCTCTCACTGCCCTCGGGCACGAGGGTGGCGTCGCGGACGTGCAGCGGGTGCGCGTCGTACAGGGCGGCGGCGGCCTCGGCGTTGGGATCGTCTCCCCCCTCGGCCCCGCCGCCGCACGCACTGAGCATGACCACCACGGGTAGGACCATGGGAAGAGCCAATGGCCGGACGTGTGCCCGCCCTCCCCGCGGGCGGGGGTTCTGACCAGCCGGAATCCGAGCTGAGCCGGCGGGACAGGGACGCAAACGCATGGTGCTATCTCCTCGTTTGTGCGATATTTCCGCTGGGTGCGGTGATCGGCCCGGGCGCGAGATCGCTGAGCGTGTCGCGGGGTTAGCACAAAGTATTGAGGAAGGACAATGGTGTCGGAGTCGAAATCGCCATATCTGCGGTCGGTGCTGGAGAGCATCCCCCCGTACAAGCCGGGCAGGAAGGTCGTCGGCCCCGAAGGCCGGTCCGTCAAGCTCTCCTCCAACGAGAGCCCCTACGGCCCCCTCCCCTCGGTGCGTGAGGCCGTCGCGCGGGCGGCCGCCGAGCTGAACCGCTACCCCGACCCGGGCGCCGAGGAGCTCACCTCCCGTCTCGCGCGGCGCCTGGACGTCCCCGAGGAGCACCTCGCCCTCGGCGCGGGCTCCGTCGGCATGCTCCAGCAGCTCCTGGAGGCGGTCGGCGAACCCGGGGCCGAGGTCGTCTACGCCTGGCGGTCCTTCGAGGCCTACCCGCTGCTCGCCGGGCTCGCCGGGGTCACCCCCATGCAGGTTCCGCTGAAGGACGAGGCGCACGACCTCGACGCCATGGCGGACGCGGTCACCCCGGCCACCCGCATGGTGATCGTCTGCAACCCCAACAACCCGACCGGCACCACGGTCCGCGAGGACGAGCTGACCGCCTTCCTGGACCGGATCCCGGACAGCGTGCTGGTGATCCTGGACGAGGCGTACCTGGAGTACGTGCGCGACCCCCGCGTGCCCGACGGCGTCGACCTCTACCGGGACCGGCCCAACGTCGCCGTGCTGCGCACGTTCTCCAAGGCCTACGGCCTGGCCGCGGTGCGCCTGGGCTACCTGGTCGGCCACCCGCCGGTGGTCGACGCGGTCCGCAAGACCCTCGTCCCGTTCGCCGTGAACCACATCGCCCAGGCCGCGGGGATCGCCTCCCTCGACGCCGAGGACGAGCTCATGGAGCGGGTGGCGGCCACCGTCGCGGAGCGAGACCGCGTCCGCGACGCGCTCGTCGCCTCCGGGTGGACCGTGCCGCCGACCGAGGCCAACTTCGTGTGGCTGCGGCTGGACGGGGACACGCTCGACTTCGCCGCCGCGTGCGCGGAGGCGGGCGTCTCGGTGCGCCCGTTCGCGGGCGAGGGCGCCCGCGTGAGCCTCGGCACCCCTGAGGAGAACGACGCGTTCCTGGCCGTGGCCACCTCCTACGCCGAGCGCCGCTAGGGAACCCGCGGGGGTGCCCGTGCGGCGGTGCCCGTCCGGCCGGCCGGGGTGTCCGGCGCACCGGCCGCACGGGCGCCCGTCCGGCCGGTGCGCGGCCCCCGGGAGCGGGGGCCGCCTCGTCGTCCATGCGCGGGAGTCTGGCAGCGGGGAGCGGGGTTGTCACCGGATTATCCACAGCCTGTGGACGGGGATGGCGGGGGCGGGTTGGAGAGGGGTAGCGTCGATTCGGGGGACCCGCGGCTCCCCGTGGCCGCTGTGCGGCGCCCCCGTGTTCCACGCTCCCACCGGGCCGTTCCGCGGGCAACGCCCCTCCACGGCCTGTGGAGAACCCGGCCGGGCCGCTTCCGGCGGATCCCGTACGCGGTCCGCCACGTCTCCGGAAAACCTGGCCGACCCGCTGTCCGTCACCGCGAACCTGGCCGCCCGGTCACCCCAGACGCCTTCACGGGCCCGATCGGCTCGCCCCGCGGCTTGTTCCCCACAGGCCCCCGCGGACACCCCACAGAGTGGTCCCGGACTGCTCAGCAGCCCCTCGAGGCTGGGGCCGGGCCCTCACACGGTCGCCCCGCAGCACCGGGGCAGCACGCGGCGGGGGGGGGGCCGGTGGGGACCCCCCCCCCCCCCGGACGGGTGGGGCCGGTGCGCCCCCCCCCCACGTGCCCGCCCCGGCCGTGTCCAGCTTCTCC
>NZ_JBSHDN010000268.1:0-7368 GCF_053616335.1 Nocardiopsis sp. NPDC055824 | reverse complement strand
GGCCGGACGCGCACGGCCCGCGGGCCGGACGCGCACGGCGCACGCCGGGTCGGCCGTCCCGCCGCCCCTCCCCGTGCGGCGGCCGCCGCACGGGGAATTCCGGGGGCCGCCCGCCGAGCCGGTGACAACAAATTCCCACAAAGGACACGAAGAGGGACGCCCCTCGACGATCATCGCCCGGGGTCGGCATACTTCGCCCGTCGCGGCGGAAGGAAGAAGTCGTCACGAAACACGTCCGCCCGCTTTCGGGCAGGGGCGTGACGGACGACCACCCTTCCGAACGGAACGGATT
Organism: Nocardiopsis sp. NPDC055824; assembly: GCF_053616335.1. NCBI lineage: Bacteria > Bacillati > Actinomycetota > Actinomycetes > Streptosporangiales > Nocardiopsidaceae > Nocardiopsis > Nocardiopsis sp. NPDC055824. The sequence goes on along the minus strand of NZ_JBSHDN010000268.1, from coordinate 7,076 downwards.
CGCGCCGTCCCGTCCAGACCCGAAGGCCCCGACACCAAGAGACCGACAGATCCTATGGTGGAAGTCTGGCCAGGTAGTTCCTATCCGCTCGGTGCGACCTACGACGGGTCCGGCACCAATTTCTCCCTGTTCTCCGAAGCCGCCGAACGGGTGGACCTGTGTCTGTTCGACGACGACGGCGAGGAGACGCGCGTACCGCTGACCGAATACGACGGATTCGTCTGGCACGGGTACCTGCCCGGAATCGGCCCGGGGCAACAGTACGGGTACCGGGTGCACGGCCCCTACGCCCCGGAGCACGGTTTGCGGTGCAATCCTGACAAACTGCTCACCGATCCCTATGCGAAAGCCCTGAACGGCAATCTCACCTGGCACGAGTCGCTGTTCAGCTACCGCTTCGCCGACCCCGACCGCAAGAACACCGACGACAGCGCCCCCTACGTGCCCAAGTGCGTGGTGGTGAGCCCGTTCTTCGACTGGGGCAACGAGTCCCGCCCGCGCACCCCGTACCACCGGACGGTGATCTACGAGGCGCACGTGCGCGGCCTGACGATGCGCCACCCGGGCATCCCCGAGCACCAGAGGGGCACCTACTCGGGACTGGCGCACCCGGTGGTGATCGACTACCTCACCTCGCTGGGGGTGACGGCGGTCGAGCTCATGCCCGTCCACCACTTCGTGCCCGAGCACGCCATGGTGGCGCGCGGGCTGACCAACTACTGGGGGTACAACACCCTCTCCTTCCTGGCCCCGCACAGCGGGTACGCCGCCCGCGGCTCACGCGGCCAGCAGGTCCAGGAGTTCAAGGCGATGGTGAAGTCCCTGCACGAGGCGGGCATCGAGGTCCTGCTCGACGTGGTGTACAACCACACCGCGGAGGGCGACCACATGGGCCCCACGCTGTCCCTGCGCGGCATCGACAACCTCAGCTACTACCGGGTGAGCGACGAGGACCAGCGCTACTACCTCGACTACACCGGGTGCGGCAACAGCCTGAACGTCCGCCACCCGCACTCGCTGCAGCTCATCATGGACTCGCTGCGCTACTGGGTCCTGGAGATGCACGTGGACGGGTTCCGGTTCGACCTCGCCTCGGCCCTGGCCCGGGAGTTCCACGACGTCGACCGGCTCAGCACGTTCTTCGACATCGTCCAGCAGGACCCGGTGATCTCTCAGGTCAAACTGATCGCCGAGCCCTGGGACGTGGGTCCGGGCGGATACCAGGTGGGCAACTTCCCGCCGCTGTGGACCGAGTGGAACGGCAAGTACCGCGACACCGTCCGCGACTACTGGAGGGGCGAGCCCGTGATGGGCGAGCTCGCCTCGCGCCTGGCCGGGTCGAGCGACCTCTACCAGGACGACGGCCGCCGCCCGGTGGCCTCGATCAACTTCATCACCTGCCACGACGGCTTCACGCTCGCCGACCTGGTCTCGTACGACCACAAGCACAACGAGGCCAACGGCGAGGGCAACCGCGACGGCACCGACGACAACCGCTCCTGGAACCACGGGGTGGAGGGGGACACCGAGGACCCGGCGATCATCACGCTGCGCCGCCGCCAGGTGCGCAACTTCCTCACCACCCTGTACATGTCGCAGGGGGTGGTGATGCTCTCCCACGGTGACGAGGTGGGCCGCACCCAGGGCGGCAACAACAACGCCTACTGCCAGGACAACGAGATCGCCTGGATCGACTGGAAGAGCGCCGGGCTGGGGGAGGACGAGGAGCCCGACAACGACCTGCTGGACTACGTGCGCGGGCTGGCGCGCCTGCGGCGCGACCACCCGGTCTTCCGGCGGCGCCGCTTCTTCCGCGGCGGCCCGGTGGAGGAGGCCGCCGCCGGGGAGGGCGGCCTGACCGACATCGCGTGGCTGCGGCCGGACGGCAGGCCGATGTCCGGTGACGACTGGGACCCGGCCGGCCAGGCGCTGGGGGTGTTCCTCAACGGGGACGCCATCACCGAGCCCGATCCGCGCGGGCGGCGCATCCGGGACAGCTCCTTCCTGCTCCTGCTCAACAGCGGCGCGGACGCGGTGGACTTCACCGTCCCGGGAACCGAGTACGGGATGGCGTGGGAGACCGTCCTGGACACGGCCGAGCCGGATGTGTCCGGGAGGCCGTTCGTGGCCGCCTCCGGCCCGGTCCGGGTGATCGACCGGGCGCTGCTCCTGCTGCGCCGCGTGTCGCACAGGAACTCCTGACCCGGGGCCCGGGGAGGGCCGGGGCCGACCCCGGCCCTCTCCGGGCGGCCCGCCCCCGCACCCCCTACGCTGAGTGACCATGTCGACCGAACACGCCGGCGGCGCCGGCACCTCCGCTCCCGTCACGTTCCGCGAACTCCTGCCCTCGCCGGGCGCCGCAGGCGTCGACCCGGCCCTCGCGTACGCCTATCCGCCCGGCCTGGACCGCCCCTGGGTGCGAGCCAACATGGTGGCGAGCGCGGACGGCGGCGCGGTGGGGCCCTCGGGCCGCAGCCGCGACCTGTCCTCCGCTCCCGACCGCAGGCTGATGGGGGTGCTGCGCGGCCTGTGCGACGTGGTGCTGGTCGGAGCGGGCACGGCGCGCACGGAGGGGTACGGCCCGGTCCGGGCCAGGAAGGCGTGGGAGGGGTTGCGCGCCGGACGCGCCCGGACCCCCGCCGTGGCGGTCGTCTCCCGCTCGCTCGACCTCCCGGAGGAGCTGCTGACGGAGGCCCCCGAGGACGCCCGCACACTGGTCCTCACGACCAGGGGCGCGCCGGAGGAGCGGCGGCGGCGGGTGGCCCGGTACGCCGACGTCGTGGTGGTGGACGGGGCGTCGGTGACGCCGGCGCACGTGGTCGGGGAGCTGGCCGCGCGCGGGATGCGCCGGATCCTGACGGAGGGGGGACCGCACCTGCTGGGCGAGTTCGTGGCCGCCGGGCTCCTGGACGAGCTCTGCCTGACCCTGAGCCCGCACCTGCTGGGATCGGGGCCGCCCCGCATCGTGGCGGGAGGCCCCGGAGCCCCCGGAGCGCCGGAGGCGTGGTCACAACAGAGCACACCCGTGCGCATCGCGCACCTGCTGGAGGCGGAGGGGAACCTGTTCGCGCGTTACGTCAGGGGCTAGGGCGTCTCGCGGGGACGCGGCTGTAACCGGTCGGTTTCGGCCGCCCCACAACGACGCATGAACCATCCCGCAATCGGACATACCCGATGTGTGCCCTCCACTGGAATCACCGCCACGGGACACACCGCATTGACGGGGCTTACCGGCTTGGCCCCCGGCCGAGAGGATGAACGTAGTGCCGACGTCCGAAAACGGGTCCCCTCCGGTCTACCGGGAGATAGCCGAGGAACTACGCGGACAGATCCGCTCCGGGCGGTACGCCGACGGCGACCGCCTTCCCGGGGAGAACACCCTCATGGAGCGTCACGGAGTCGCCCGGGCGACGGCCCGGCAGGCGCTCTCCGTGCTGATCAACGAGGGCCTGGCCGTGGCCGTACGCGGCTCGGGCATCTACGTCCGCCTGTTCCGGCCGGTGCGAAGACACGGTGCGCGCCGCCTGTCCAAGGAGCTGTGGGGCCAGGGCCGGGCGATCTGGCAGACCGACGGCGAGGAACGGGGCTACGAGGTCGACGGGCTGTGCGTGGACGAGACCGTCGCGGACGGGCACGTGGCCCGCGCCCTGGGGCTGACCGAGGGGGGCGGGGTGCTCCGGCGCTCGCGCCGCTACCTCGTGGAGGGGAGGCCGGTCCAGCGCGCGGTCTCGTACCTGCCCCTGACGGTCCTGGTGGACTCCGCCGCGGCCAGGCGCGTCCGTGAGCACGACAGCGGCCCCGGCGGGATCTACGCTCGGCTGGCCGAGCTCGGGCAGGCGCCTGCCCACTTCACCGAGGAGATCCGGGTGCGCATGCCCACCCCGGAGGAGAGCCAGGAGCTGAGGCTGGCGCCCGGGACACCGGTGCTGGAGGTGGCGCGCACCGCGCTCACCTCCGAGCACCGCCCCGTGGAGTTCAACGAGATCACGATGGACGGCTCGGCGTACGTGCTCCAGTACGACTTCGACGCCTGACCGCCGCCCCGCCCGCGCACCGGCCCGTACACGGCGGGAGGGGCGCCGTTCCCGGCGCCCCTCCCCCGAACCCGGCTCAGCGACAGCCCCGCTTGGAAGCGAACACCAGGTACGCCAGCGACAGGAACACGAGTCCCACCGCCGGCGCCCCGGCGGCTGCGAAGAGCAGGGAGTTCGACTCGGTCATCGCCCACCGGGCCATGCCGGCCCCCAGGACGGTCGCCACGGCGAGCGCGCACACCGCGAGCACCATGGCGGAGACCAGGAGCTTGCGGTCGCTCCAGGGCTCGGGCCTGGCCAGCTCGGCCCGCCTCGTCGTGGTGCGGAGGCTCAGCTCCGCGGCCCACGCCAGCTCGCGGCCCGCGGCGGCCGCGCCCCCGGCGAGCACCCGGGCCCGCCCCCGTACCCCCGCGGTGGTCCGGTCCAGCCACCACAGCCCGTATCGAATCCTGCCCACACGCAGCGGCCGTCTGCTCACTCCGAGTGCCTGTTGCGTCGCAACCGCCATGTCACCCGCCTCACACGCACCGTACGACCACCGACCTCGTCGGTTGCCGTACCCGTCGCCCGGGCCACTGAACGTCGCCAGAGGTGAAGTTAGGCGGATATAGCCATGAAGGATGATTTACCGGCACCAGAGGCTCTATGTACCGGTCCGTCCGACAGGGGGCGCCGTGGCAGCATCAGGACACGATTCGGGGTAGCGTCGTCACATGGCTGACTCACCGGACCAGGCCCCGCACACCGGCGACGGGACCGAACGTCTTCCCCAGAGCGACCAGGAATGGCGCGACCGGCTCAACGCCCAGGAGTACGCCGTCCTCCGGCAGGCCGCCACCGAGCGCCCCTGGAGCGGCGCCTACGTCGACACGAGGACCAGCGGCGTCTACCGCTGCCGGGGCTGCGGGGCGGAGCTCTTCCGCTCCGACGAGAAGTTCGACTCCCACTGCGGCTGGCCCAGCTTCTTCGATCCGGCCGACTCCGACGCCGTCACCCTGCACGAGGACAGGTCCCTGGGCGCGGTGCGGACCGAGGTGCGGTGCGCCACCTGTGACTCCCACCTCGGCCACGTCTTCCACGGCGAGGGCTACGCCACCCCGACCGACGCCCGGTACTGCATCAACTCCGTCGCGCTCACCCTCGAACCGGCCGACTAGCACCTCCCCGCCCCGCCCCGGACGCGTGGTCCGGGGCGGTCGGCGCGCGTATCACCGTGCGCCCGCGACCCGCCCGCGACGGGATCGGGGATAATCGCATCCAGCGCGTCAACGGTCGGCCCCCTCGGCTGCCCGCGAGGCGCGGCGCGAAGGCCCCCGGACCACACCGGGTCCTCCGCGCACCAGCCGGCCCTCAGCCACCGGGCCGACCCCTCACAGCGGCAACCGATGTGCGGGCGACCCGACCGACCCGCGACGAAAGCGCTCGATGACCGACGACTCACCTTCCTCATCAGTCACCCACCGCCCCCCGGCACGCCCCCGGTTCGGCATGGCCCAGGGGTCGGGCCCCTGGCTGCTCCCCGCTCTCGGAGCCGCCGGGGCCGCCGTGCTGGCGGCACGGGGCTCCCGGGCCCGCACGGCGCTCGCCGTCCCTGTGGTCGCCCTCGCGGCTGGGATGACCTGGTTCTTCCGTGACCCCGAACGGGGGCCTGCGACCGGGCGGGTGCTGTCCGCGGCCGACGGCGTCGTACAGAGCCTCGACCTCCAGCCCGACGGGCGGATCCGGGTCGCGGTGTTCATGAACCCCCTCAACGTGCACGTCAACCGTGCACCCCTCGCCGGTGTGGTGACCGGTGTCGAGCACCGCCCCGGGGGTTTCCGCCCCGCATTCGACAAGGACAGCGAGCGTAATGAGCGCGTCATCTGGACCCTTGAAACCGAGATCGGTGAGATCACGGTCGTTCAAATCGCCGGCGCGATGGTCAGGCGTATCGTCCCGTATCTCGCTGCGGGGCAGAAGGTCGAACAAGGCGAGAGGATCGGTCTCATCCGGTTCGGGTCCCGGGTCGACGTCTACCTTCCGGCCGGGGTCGCCCCGGCGGTGGAGATCGGCCAGAAGGTCCGCTCCGGAGAAACCCGTCTTGACGCCGACTGAGAGCGCGGAGGGCGTGGCCGCGGCCGAACGGCCCGCGGGCGCCGTCGAGGCGGCCCCCCTGCTGCGCCTCGGCGTGGCCGACTACCTGACCCTGGGCAACGCCCTGTGCGGCTTCCTCGCCGTGTGGGCGCTGGTCGTGGCACAGACCGCCCACGCCGCCGCCGGGGCGGCCGGCCCGCTGCCGCGCACCGCGATGGCCACGGTCGTGGGCCTGATGATGGTCGCGGCCGCCCTCGACGTGCTCGACGGCCGGGTCGCCCGCAAGCTGGGCGGCAGCGGCATGGGCGCCGAGCTGGACAACCTCGCCGACGTGATCAGCTTCGGGTTCGCCCCGGCGTTCTTCTTCGTCGTGTGGGCCATGCAGGCCGGGGACGCCGGCCTGCTGCCGGTGGCCGCGGGCGGCGCGGTGCTGCTCGCGGTGATCGTGCGGCTGGCCCGGTTCTCCTGCCAGGCCCCGGGCGCGGACTACTTCACCGGGCTGCCCTGCCCGTTCGGCGCGATGGCGGTGGTGACGGTGGTGCTGCTCGACCCGCCCCTGCTCGCGGGGGTCGCGGCGGTGCTGCTCATCTCCTGGCTGATGGTGAGCCGCATGGAGTACCCCAAGCCCCGCGGCCGCAAGGCCTACGCGGTCCTGGGCGTGCTCGGCTTCGGCGTGGCCCTCATGGCCGCCTGGGGCATGGGGCTCCCCGCCGGGCAGTCGCTCATCTACCTGATGAGCGCGCTCGTGCTGGGCTTCATCGTGACGATCCCCTTCTACGTGCTGGCCACGCGGAGGTCCGCCTCCGCCCGGGGCTGAGGCGGGGACGCACGGGGAGCGCCCCGGACGGAGGCGAGGGCCTCCGCCCGGGGCGCTCCGCGTTCCCGGTCCGCCCCGGCTCCCCGACCGTCACCGACGGCGCGGCAGCCCGGGCGGTGGAACAGCGGGGGCCTGCCGGCGGCCGGTGGGAC
>NZ_JBSHDN010000267.1:0-7469 GCF_053616335.1 Nocardiopsis sp. NPDC055824 | reverse complement strand
GCCGGGCGGCGGGTCCCGCCCGGTGTCAGTCCCGCGAGAACCCCAGGGTGGCGACCGCCGTGCCGGAGCGCTCGAACACCAGGTAGACGTCGCGGATCCCGCGGGCGGGCACGCCGTCGGGGACCAGGGGCGCGCGGACGGCCGTGAAGCCGTAGCGGTCCTGGTCCGCCGGAACGTCCACGACGGCGAGGGTCGGCCCGTCGCCGGGGTCGTCCAGGCGCAGGCGCACGGTGGCGGCGTGTCCGGCGTTGACCGACAGGTGGCAGGCGGCGGCCCCCGTGCCGAGGTCCACGTCGTGGAACGCCGCCCAGGCGCCGTCCGCCCGCGCCCGCACCGCGTCGCCGCGTTCGGGGGTGAGCGGGCACAGCGCGGTGCCCCGGGCCTCGTCGTACCCGGTGGCCGACCACGGTGCGTACGCGTCGCGGGGAGGGATGGCCTCCCCCGGGACGTTCAGGGCGGCCGTGGTCCGGATGTCCGTGGCGGAGCGCCCGACGAGCACCTCGCGCGGCGCCTCCTCGACGACGAACCTGTCGCGGGTGGTGTCCCACAGGGCGAGGTCCTCCACGTCGAACGACACCGTGGCCACGGCGCCGCCGCCGGGTTCGACGCGGACACGGGTGAAGCCGCGCAGCGCGCGCAGCGAGGTCCGCACCCGGGAGGCCAGCTGCCGCGTGTACACCTGCACGACCTCGTCCGCGGGGCGGGGTCCGGTGTTGACGACCATGACGGTGACGGTGACCCGGCCGCCGTCGACCGTGACGGCGGGGGCCGCGTACTCGACGTGTGTGTAGCCGAGGCCGTGACCGAACGGGTAGAGGGGGTCCCCCTCGAAGTACAGGTACGTGCCGCGCGCGCCGATGATGTCGTAGTCGAGCGGGCCGGGGAGGTCGTCGGCGGACCGGTACCAGGTCTGGGTGAGCCTGCCGGAGGGCTCGGCGTCGCCGAAGAGCACGTCGGCGAGGGCGTTCCCGTACTCCTGGCCCCCGTGGGCCGACCAGAGGATCGCGGGGAGGTGGTCGTCGGCCCAGGTGACGCCGAACGGGCAGCCGCTGCTGAGCACCAGCACGGTGGCCGGGTTGGCGGCGTGCACGGCGCGCAGGACCCGCTCCTGCGCGGCGGCCAGGTCGAGGTCGGTCCGGTCCTCGGTCTCGCGCCCGTTCACCATCGGGTGGTCGCCCGCGACGACGACGGCGGCGTCGGCGGACGCGGCGGCCCGGGCGGCCTCCGCCGCCCCCGTGCCCAGCCCCGTGACCCGGAACCCGGCGGCCCCGGCGGGGTCGTCGGTGAGCCGGAGGACCCCTTCGGCGCCGACGGCGACACGGCGTCCGCTGTGGACCTGGACGAGGCAGGCCAGGCCGTCGGCGCGCTCCTCGAACCGGAAGGTCTGGCGGACCTCCCAGGTCCCGGGTCCGGGCGCGGTGCAGGCGAGGGTGCCGTCCGGCTGCTCGTCCACGTACAGGCCGGTCCCGGAGGAGCGCAGCGCGCGGGCTCCGCCGCCCCAGTCCAGGAGGTCGAAGCCGGTTCCGTCCCCCTGTCCGGGGGCGGCCACCTCCAGGGGCCCGCCGCCGGCCGGGGCGAGCACCCGTCCGCCGTCGGTGTCGAGCGTGATCCGGTCGGCGCCCTCGCAGAAGACGGTCTCTACCCGTTCGGCGATGCCGGCCCGCGCGGTGACGGCGTAGGGCAGGGTGCCGCTGTACCAGTCCTCCAGCACGGTGTCGCCGAGCTGGCCGATGACGGCGACACGGCGCACGCCGCGCAGCGGCAGCAGCCCGTCGTTGCGGAGCAGGACGAGGGAGCGGGTGGCGGCCTCGCGGGCGAGCGCCCGGTGCGCGGGGGTGTCGTCCGTGTACGCGCCGACGGGTGGGGCCCCGCCCGGCCGCTCCGCGGCGCCTCCGCCCCCCTCTGCGCGGTCCCCGGCGCCCGGGTCGCCCCCGCCGTCCGGGCCCGCCGGGTGGGCGGGGTCGAACTCGCCGAGCCTGAGCCGGATCGACAGCACGCGGCGGGCGGCCCGGTCGATGTCGGCCTCGGTGAGCAGTCCCCGCCTCAGCGCCTCCCGGACGTGCCCGAGGGGGCCGTCGGGGCGGTCGTCGTCCTGGGTGAGGCTGTCGACCCCGGCGCGGAGGGCGTGCGCGTAGGCGGTCGGCGGGTCGGGGTGGAAGGCCTGGAGCCCGGCCAGGTTGGCGGGGGCGTAGGCGTCGCTGACCACCAGGACGTGGTCCGGGGCGGCCGGGCGCAGGATCTCGCCGATGAGCGGGCTCAGGTGGGCGGGACGCCCGTTGACCAGGTTGTAGGAGGGCATGACGGCGACGGCCGCCCCGTCCTCCAGTGCGGGCAGGAACGCGGGCAGCTCGTACTCGCGCAGGACCCGGGGCGGCAGGTCGCTGGAGGTGACGCAGCGGTCCTCCTCGTTGTTGTAGCCGAGGAAGTGCTTGAGGGTCGGCGCGGTGCGGAGCCGGGCGCCGTTCCCGGCGAGGCCGCGCGCGTGGGCGGTCGCCAGGAGGCCGGTCAGCCACGGGTCCTCGGAGTACCCCTCCTCGTTGCGCCCCCAGCGGGGGTCGCGCAGGGGGTTGACCACGGGCGCCCACACGTTGCGTCCGGCCCCCCGGTCCAGGCTTGCGAGCACCGCGTCGGCGGTGGCCTCCCCGACCCGGCGGAGCAGGTCGGGGTCCCAGGCGCTGGCGAGGCCGAGGGCCTGCGGGTAGACGGTGGCCGGGCCGAGCCAGGCCAGGCCGTGCAGCGCCTCGGTGCCGGTGCGGAAGGGGCCGAGGCCGACGCGCTCGACGGGGGCCTGGTGCTGGTGCAGGAGCCCGATCTTCTCGTCGGTGGTGAGGCGGCTGAGCAGGTCGTCCAGGCGGAGTTCGTCGGGGAGGCCGGGGTCCCGGTGGGGCGGGACGGTCGCATGCGTGCTCATGGGGGGTTCCGTCTCTCGTGCGCGGAGGCAATGCCCCTCGAAATCGAACCGCTTCGACTTCGACGTCGAAGGGATCTTGTGTGCCACATCACAGTGCAGTAATTTGTTTGTCTAAACGGCCAACTAATTCATAGCAAAATGGCCCTTCGTTTCCTACCCCCCTGGGCTCCGGCCTGCTCGACCGAAGGAACGACGCTATGCCCCCCACCCCCCTGCTTCCCATGCCCGGCCGCCGGCGCTTCCTCGGCCTCATGGGGGCCTCCACCGCGGCCGCCCTCTCGGCGGGCGTGCTCTCCGGTTGCTCGTCGGGATCGGGCGGCGGAGGCGGCGGCTCCGCCGCGGCCGCCACCTCCCTGGACGACCTGATCCCCACCTACATCCCCTTCGAGGGCGTCTCCCCCGACATCGAGGGGCTGCACGGCGCGCCCTCCGGGTTCACGGCCTACCCCGACACGTTCCTCCGGGCGGTGTCCGAGCCGCGGGGACGCGGCGGCGAGTACACGGCGATGACCCCCATGTGGGGGCCGATCCCCCCGGGGCTGGGCAACAACTCGTTCTTCGACCACGTCAACGGCCGGCTCGGCTCGACGGTCAGGTTCAACTTCCAGGACGGCAACACGATCATCGACAAGATGAACGCGGTGATCGCCGGACGCGACGTCGCCGACATCACGATGTTCCCCGACTGGGTCATCAACCTGATCCCCCAGTTCAACCGGGCCGTGGGCGAACTCTTCGAGGACCTGACCCCGTACCTGGCCGGCGACGCGGCCGCCGCCTACCCCCTGCTGGCCAACCTGGAGAGCGACGCCTGGCGCTGGAACGTCTTCAACGGGCAGCTCCAGGGCGTGCCCTGGCCGTCCGAGCCGTTCAGCAACTGGGTCCTGTACCGGCGCGACCTGCTGGAGGAGTACGGCCTGGAGCCGCCCACCAGCCCGGACGACCTGTTCGCGATCGGCGAGGAGATCAACGACCCCGACGGCAACCGGTGGGCGTTCGGCGACTTCAACCTCAGCATCCGCCAGGTGTTCGGCGCCCCCAAGCAGTGGCGCTACGAGAACGGCGAGCTCATCCACATGTTCGAGACGGACGAGTGGCGGGCGAGCGTCGAGTACATGCGCAGGATCTTCGACGCCGGACTCGTCCACCCCGACATCGTCGCCCAGGCCGACAACTCCAAGGAGCTGCTCAACTCCGGTCAGATCGTCTTCAACCAGGACGGCATCGGCGCCTGGCACGAGGCGTACGCGGCGATGCTCGGCGACCACCCCGGCTTCCGCCTGGACCTGATGCCGGTGTTCGGCGACTCCGGCCGGGACCCCGTCATGCACACCGCGGACCCCTCCGCCCAGTCCGTGTTCGTGCGCAGGGGGATGGAGCCGGAGCAGATCGAGGAGGTCCTCGGCATCCTCGACTTCTGCGCGGCGCCGTTCGGCACCCAGGAGTACATGGACTACCGGTACGGCGAGGAGGGCGTCCACCACGAGCGCTCCGACCGGGGGGCGCCCCAGCTGACCGACCTGGGCAACGGCGAGGTCAACGACGGCTACTACTTCCTGAGCGGGCGCCCCCAGGCGATCACCGAGAGCCAGTACCCGGACTTCGTCGAGTGGAAGACCACCTGGTACAACCACGCCGCCCAGTTCACCGAGGAGGACCCGTTCGCGGGCATCCGCATCCAGCGCCCCGAGCGCTTCTCCGGCGCGGAGACCCCCATGACCGACAAGGTCGAGGACATCATCCGCGGGCGCGAGGACCTCGGACAGCTGGACCGGGCCGTCGCGGACTGGCGGCGCGACGGCGGGGACGAGGGCCGGGAGTTCTACATGGGGGTCCTCCAGGAGCACGGCCGTGACTGAGCGGACCGGCGCCCCCGTGGACGGCCTCCGGCACGGCGCCGCGCACGGCCCCGGGGCCGGCCGGGGTCCGCGCACGCCGCGGACGGCGGCCCCCGCGTCCCGGAAACGCGGGGGCAGGGCACGGGCCCGGACCGTCCCCGACGTGAGGCGCCCGACCCGCGCGCCGCTGCGCGCCCGACTGCGCCGCGACTGGCAGCTCCTGCTGATGACGGTCCCGGCGCTCGGGCTGCTCGCCGTCTTCCACTACGCGCCGACGCTCGGCAACGTCATCGCGTTCCAGGAGTACAACCCCTGGGACGGCCTCCTCGGCAGCCCGTGGGTCGGGTTCGCCCAGTTCGAGCGGCTGTTCACCGACCCGCGCTTCTGGAGCGCCGCGGGCAACACCCTGGTCATCGCCGCGGTCCAGCTGGTGTTCTTCTTCCCGATCCCCATCGCGCTGGCGATCCTGCTGGACAGCGTCATGACGCCGAGGCTGCGGCTGCTCCTCCAGAGCATCGTCTACATGCCGCACTTCTTCTCGTGGGTCCTGGTCGTCACCCTGTTCCAGCAGATCCTGGGCGGGGCCGGGCTGTTCTCCCAGCTCCTGCGGCAGAACGGGTACGCGCCGCTGGAGATCATGAGCGACCCCGACGCGTTCCTGTTCGTGGTCACCTCCCAGATGGTCTGGAAGGACGCGGGGTGGGGGACGATCATCTTCCTCGCCGCGCTGGCCGCCATCAACCAGAACCTCTACGAGTCGGCGGCCGTGGACGGCGCCAACCGCTGGCAGCGCATGTGGCACATCACCCTGCCGGGCCTGAGGCCCGTCATCGTCCTGCTGCTGATCCTCAAGATCGGCGACATCCTCAACGTCGGGTTCGAGCAGTTCTACCTGCAGAGGGACGCCTTCGGCGCGCAGGTCTCCGAGGTGCTGGACACCTTCATCTACCACCAGACACTGGTCACGGGGAACTTCAGTGCGGGAGCGGTCGCGGGCCTCGTGAAGGGCGTCGTCGGCCTGGTCCTGATCCTGCTGGCCAACAAGCTGGCCCACAAGATGGGCGAAAACGGAATCTACCGACGCGCATGAGCACACTGTTCAAGGACCGCCCCGTGTGGGCGGAACGCCCGAGCCTCCCCGCCCGCGCAGCGAAGAACACCACGCTGGCGGCGATCGCGGCCGTCATCGTCTTCCCCCTCTACGTCGTGGTCCTGACCAGCCTGTCCCCCGCCTCCGCGGTGAACGCCGCGGGCGGGCTCGTCATGGTGCCCCAGGGCTTCTCCCTCCAGGCCTACGCCGACCTGTTCGGCGGCGGCGTCGTGTCCCGGGCTGTGCTGGTGAGCCTGGGGGTGACGGCGGTCGGCACCGCCGTCAGCCTGGCCGCCACGGTCCTGGCCGCGTACGGGCTGTCCCAGCCGGGTTCGCTGTGGCACCGGCCGCTGCTGTTCGCGGTCCTGCTGACGTTCCTGTTCGCACCCGGCATGATCCCGCTGTACCTGCTGGTCGGCGACCTCGGACTGATCGACAGCTACTGGTCGCTGATCCTGCCGACGGCGGTCAACGCGTTCAACCTGGTGGTGATGCGCGCGTTCTTCATGAACCTGCCGGGGGAGATCGCCGACAGCGCCCGGGTGGACGGGGCCGGCGAGTGGACGATCCTGACCCGCCTGGTCCTGCCCATGTCCAAGGGGGTCACCGCCGTCGTCGGGCTGTTCTACGCGGTGGGCTACTGGAACGCCTTCTTCAACGCGATCCTCTACATCAACGACAACGCCAGGTGGCCGCTGCAGCTGGTGCTGCGGCAGTACGTCCAGCAGGGACAGCAGATCAGTTCGAGCTCGGTGATCGGCGACGCGGTCCAGGGGACGGCGTCGGCGCCCAACCTGGCCATCCAGATGGCCATCGTGGTGGTGGCCCTGGTGCCGGTCACGTTCATCTACCCCCTGGTGCAGAAGCACTTCACGAAGGGCGTCATCATCGGCGCCGTCAAGGGCTAGCGGGGCCCCGGCGCGCCCGTCCCGGCCGGACTGGCGCGCCGGGCGCGGATCGTCCGAGAGCCCCGAGCGGCTTCAGAGATCCTGCCGGTGGACGTCCCGGCGATCGCCGACCGTGATGACCCAGACCCACACGATCGGCTGACCGTCGTCGTCCTTGTCCAGGGTGCAGACGGCCCGGTAGGCGCCGACGCACAGTCGCCACCGGCCCTGGTGGCCCGGCAGGGGCCTGATGTCCAGAGCACTGGTGTCACCGTCGTCGAGGGCGTGCTGGAGCTCGGACAGTCGGCGCAGGATCCGGACGGCCTCGTCCCGGGGGATCCCGCGCATCCTGCGCCGGGCCGCGGGCGTGAAGCGGGTGAGGTGCCTGATCACGTGTCCCCTCGGGCGAGCTGAGCGGCCATCTCCTCCAGGGAGACGGACTGCTCCCGTCCCTCGAGCTCGGCCTCGTCCGCGAGCCGGTGGAGCCACGCGTCCTCGGCCGACCGCACGATGTGGAGCATGCGGCGGTACTCATCGGCGTCGAGCAGGACCGCTGTGGTCCTGCCCCGCTGGGTGATGAAGGTCGGTGTGCGGTCGTGGCGGGCACGGTCGATGGTGTCGGCGAGGTGTCTGCGCACCTCCGACATCGTGGCTGTCACTGGCTCGTTCATGCCACCAATGTACTGCATGTACATCCGTTGCCGTCGTGGTGTGGCGGAGGCGCGGGGGCCGGGGAGAGATCC